>JAGWJU010000115.1 GCA_028865585.1 Elusimicrobiota bacterium
AGACGCCGTCAAGGGCTTCGACTTGAGCAGGCGGCCGTCCAAACGCAGGGACGGCACGTGCGGATCGTGGTAGACCACGCGCGCCTTGGCCTCCAAAAGCAGGTGCATCACGTCGAACGAGGGCGACTCCCGGTAGTCGGCGGTGCCCGCCTTGTAGGCCACGCCCAGGACCAGAATCCGGCTGCCGTTGAGGGGCTTCTTGTCCTTATTAAGGAGGGCGGCCACGCGCTCGACCACGTGGGCCGGCATGGCGCCGTTGATGGCCGAGGCCAGCTCGATGAAGCGCGGCTCGAAGTTGAGCGTGCGCATCTTCCAGGCCAGAAGCTTGGGGTCCTTGGGGATGCAGTGGCCGCCGATGCCGGGGCCGGGATAAAAGGGCATGAAGCCGAAGGGCTTGGTGGCCGCGGCGGACAAGACCTCCCAGACGTCCAGGCCCAGGCGGTGGCAGATGAGCGCCATCTCGTTGACCAAGGCGATGTTGACCGAGCGGAAGGAGTTCTCCAGGAGCTTCACGACCTCGGCCGCGCGCGAGCTCGACACCGGCACGACCTTCTCGCCCAAAATCTGCGCGTAGGCCAGAGAGGCCAGGCGGGTCGACTCGGCGTCCGCGCCGCCGACCACCTTGGGGGTGTTGGCGATGCCGTAGCTCTTGTTGCCCGGGTCGACGCGCTCGGGCGAGAAGGCCAGGAAAAAATCGCGGCCCAGCTTGCGGCCGCCCTCGGCCAGGATGGGCAAAATCCAGTCCTGGGTCACGCCCGGGAACACCGTGCTCTCGATGACCACCAGCCGCCCCTTCCGGGCGTGGCGGCGCAGGAGCTTGGCCGCCTCGGTGATGGGGGCCAAGTTGGGCTCGCCGGTCTTCCGGAGCGGCGTCTGCACGCAGACGAAGACCGTGTCGCAGCCCGCGAGGGAATCAAACCCGCCGTGGGCCTTGAAGAGCCCGTTTTTGGAGAAGCGCGCGACGTCGGCGGGGGACACGTCGTCCACGTAGGAGCGCCCGGCCTTCAAGGCGGCCAGGCGCGGCCGGCTGATTTCGTAGCCGTCGACGCGGAAGCCCTTGCGGCAGAACTCGACGGCCAGAGGCAGGCCCACGTAGCCAAGGCCGACGACCCCGATGCGCGCGGATTTGTCCTTTAGCCGCCGATCTAATTCCATGGCGTGGGTATTTTATATTATCGAAACCGCGTTCTTGCAAGCCCGGGGATTTTTTGGGAGAATGTCACCGCCCATGAAAAAAATCAACGTCTGCGTCGTCGGGTCGGGATACGTCGGGCTGGTGACCGGCTGCTGCCTGGCGGAAATCGGCCACAACGTCGTCTGCGTGGACTCGGACCCTAAAAAACTCGCCGCCCTCAAGAAAGGCCGCGTGCCGATTTACGAGCCGGGCTTGGACGAGCTGTTCAAGAAAAACATCAAGGCCGGACGCCTCGGTTTTTGCGCTTCTATTAAGGAAGGCATGGATTTCAAGGGCCGCCGCGCGCAAATCGCCTTCATCGCGGTCGGCACGCCCCCCCGGCCGGACGGCTCGGCCGACCTCTCGGCCGTGGAGGCCGTGGCCGCGGAAATCGCCCGCAGCATCAAGGACTACGTGGTCGTGGTCGACAAGTCGACCGTGCCCGTCGAGACCGGCGACTGGGTGTCCAAGACCATCGCGCGCATCCACAAGAAGGGCGCGCCCTACGACGTGGTCTCGAACCCCGAATTTTTAAGCGAAGGCTCGGCCGTGGAGGACTTCTTGAAGCCCGACCGGGTCGTCATCGGAACCTCCTCCCCGCGGGCCGAGACGCTCATGCGCGATCTCTACGCCCCGTTGAAGGCCACGGTGCTGGCCACCGACGTCAAGAGCGCGGAAATCATCAAGCACGCCTCCAACTCCTTTTTGGCCACCAAAATCTCCTACATCAACGCAGTCTCCATTCTCTGCGAGAAGGTGGGCGCGGACGTCACCGAGGTCGCGCGCGGCATGGGCCTGGACCGGCGCATCGGCCCCATGTTCCTGCGCCCGGGCGTGGGCTTCGGCGGCTTTTGCTTTCCCAAGGATCTGGAGGCCTTCTACTGGATCAGCAAGCAGAAGGGCTACGACTTCTCGCTCTTGAAGTCCGTCAAGGACATCAACGAGTACCAGAAGGGCTGGATTCTGCGCAAGATTTCCGAAAACCTCTGGAACCTGGAGGGCAAGACCGCGGCGGTGCTGGGCCTGTCCTTCAAGCCCGACACCGACGACATGCGCTTTGCGCCCAGCGTCGACATCATCGCGGGCTTGAAGGCCCGCGGCATGAAAGTGCGCGCCTGCGACCCGGTCGCCGAGGAGAGGGCGCGCGTGCTTCCGGAGTTAAAGGGCGTGACGCTCTGCGAGGACCCTTACGAGTGCGCCAAGGACGCCGACGCCCTGGCTTTGGTCACCGAGTGGCCCCTGTTCAAGGATTTGGATCCCAAGCGCCTGGAGAAAATCATGCGCGTGCCGCTGGTCTTGGACGGCCGCAACGCGCTTGACCCCGCGAAGTTCCGCCGCGCGGGGTTCACCTACTGCGGCGTGGGGCGGCCTTGAGGCTCGTCATCACGGGCGGCGCCGGATTTTTGGGCAGCCACTTAGCCGAGCGCTTCCTGGGCCAGGGCCACGCGGTCACGGTGCTGGACAACCTCTTGACCGGCCGCCTGGAGAACATCGAGCCGCTCTTCGGCCGGCCGGGATTCACCTTCGTCAAGCAGGACGTGACCAACTTCATCCACGTGCCCGGCAAGGTGGACGCCGTGCTCCATTTCGCCAGCCCCGCGAGCCCGGACGACTACGCCAAGTATCCCATCCCGACCCTGAAGGTGGGCGCGCTGGGCACCCACAAGGCGCTGGGCCTGGCCAAGGACAAGAAGGCCATCTTCATGATCGCGTCTACCTCCGAGATTTACGGCGATCCGCTGGTGAGCCCGCAAAAAGAGGACTATTGGGGCAACGTGAACCCCATCGGCCCGCGCGGCGTCTACGATGAGGCCAAGCGCTTCGCCGAAGCCATGACCATGGCGTATCACCGCTACCACAAGAT
The DNA here is from genome assembly GCA_028865585.1 of Elusimicrobiota bacterium. GTDB lineage: Bacteria > Elusimicrobiota > Elusimicrobia > UBA1565 > UBA9628 > JAGWJU01. Next base: position 3,039 of record JAGWJU010000115.1, read on the forward strand.
GCCGGTGCGCATCCTGCGCATCTTCAACACCTACGGCCCGCGCATGCGCAAGAACGACGGCCGCGCCGTGCCCAATTTCATCACCCAGGCGCTCAAGGGCAAGCCCATCACGGTCTACGGCCGCGGCGAGCAGACCCGCAGCCTCTGCTACGTCTCGGACCTGGTCGCGGGCATCGACGCTTTGCTGCGCTCGAACATCAACGCGCCGGTCAACATCGGCAACCCGCGGGAGCTGACCATCCTCTCCATCGCCAAGCTCATCAAGAAGCTCACGGGCTCGCGCTCGGCCATCGTGCACAAGCCCTTGCCCACGGACGACCCCAAGGTGCGGCGGCCGGACATCGCTTTAGCCAAGCGCGAACTCAAGTGGCGGCCGCGCGTCAGCCTCGAAGAGGGCTTGAAAGCCACCATCGAGTATTTCCGCTCCTAAGGCGGAGCCCGTGCTCTCCGTCCTCATCCCCTGCCTCAACGAGGAAGAAAACCTCCGCCGGTTTCCGGACGCTCTCTTTCCCGCGCTTAAAAGCCTGGGCGAAGACTTCGAGCTGGTGCTCATCGACGACGGCTCCGCGGACGGGACCTGGCCGGAGATGGAGCGCCTGGCCGCCGCGCGCTCAGACGTGCGCGCCGAGCGCCATCCCAAAAACCTCGGCCTGGGCGCGGCGCTCTCCACGGGCTTTGCGGCCTGCCGCGGCGAGTGGATCGCGGTCTTGGACGCCGATTTGACCTTCGCGCCTAAAGACATCGCGGCGCTTTTGGCCCGCCAAAAAGAGACCGGCGCGGACATGGTCTCGGGCTCGCCCTTTTTGTGCCCCGCGGCGCCCGGCTCCTGGCGCCGCCGCATCCCCAGCCGCGTCATCAACGCGATCTACGGCTTGCTGCTCGATGGGCGCCTGACCTCCTACACGCCCGTGTTCAGGCTCTACCGCGCCCGAGCCGTGAAAGCCCTGAAGCTCCTCAGCCGCGGCTTCGAAATCAACGCGGAAATCGCCGCGGCCTTCGTGCGCGCGGGGCTTTTAATCGCCGAGGCGCCCGCGCCGCTCTCGACTCGGGCCTACGGCCGCTCCAAGTTGAGCGTCGGCCGCGAGCTGGCCCGGCACGCGCGGCTCATGGGGAGGATTTTAGCCCGCGCGGGCATTGTTTGATACAATAGGTTCAAGATGATGCCTGCTCTTGGCGATCCATCGAATCCCCTGCGCGTCGCCGTTGTCGGTGCCGGACCCTCCGGGTTTTACGCCGCCGAGGCGCTCTTGAAGCAAAAAGATCTCTCCGTGCGCGTCGACCTCTTCGAGCGCCTGCCCACGCCCTACGGCTTGGTGCGCGGCGGCGTGTCGCCCGACCATCAGAAGATCAAAAGCGTCGCCTTGGTCTACGAGAAAATCGCGGGCCTGCCGGGCTTCCGCTTTTTCGGCAACGTGAAGCTGGGCCAAGACCTCTCGGCCCAGGACCTGGCCGCGCGCTACCACCAGGTGGTCTACGCGGTCGGCAACGAGTCGGACCGCAAGATGGGCATCCCCGGCGAGAACCTGGCCGGCAGCCACTCGGCCACCGAGTTCGTAGGCTGGTACAACGCGCACCCCGACTTCCGCGACCGGCGGTTCGATTTATCCTGCGAGAGCGCGGTCGTCGTGGGCTTGGGCAACGTCGCCATGGACGTGGCGCGCATCCTGGCCCAGGACCCGCAGAACCTGCGCTCGACCGACATCGCGGGCTACGCCTTGGACGCGCTCATGAAGAGCCGCATCAAGACGATTTACCTTTTGGGCCGCCGCGGCCCGGCCGAAGCCGCCTACTCGCCCCAGGAAATCCGCGACCTGGGCGAGCTCGCCTCGGCCGATTTGGTCGTCAAGCCCGAGGAGGCCGCCGTGCCC
>JAGWJU010000116.1 GCA_028865585.1 Elusimicrobiota bacterium
GGAGAGTTGGAAATCTCCGTCTAATCCCGCCGAGAGTGCCGCGAAATCGGCGGCAACCTCATCGCCGATCGGCGCCCAAACGAGGCGCTCTTTTTCGAAGGCGCAAGCCTGCGCGTGGAATTTCGTGGGATGAACGAGAAGGCCCGCGACGTCGGCCCCTTCGCAGGACGCCAGCAGCGTGCGCGACTTCCCGTCCAGGCTCATTTCCCAGAGCTCCGTGGCGTCCGACCCAAGGCTCGATTCCACGTAAAGCGCGTCGTTGGAGGGCGTAAAACCGTGCGCGCCGACGGCCTCGTCCGGCCCCCAGGATAGAAACGTCCGCCAAGGCGATTCCGGGCCGTCCTTCACGCGCAACTCGCCGCCGCCGTCCGGCCGCACGGCCTTGGCGCAGCGCACGACGAAACGAACGTCCGGAAGCCAGCCGATGACGTCTCCGGGATTCTCTTCCACGATATCCAGGCGAGTCGTTTCGACGTTCAAGCGATACACATCATGAACGCGCGGATCCCGGCGGTTCAGGCCGATGAGCGCGTCCGTTGGAAAATCAGGATGCGTGCCGACAATTTGGGCCTGAACGCCGGTAAAAGGCGTCAAATCCCGAGGCGGGCCTCCAGAGGAGTCCGCACGAAAGAGATGCCAATTCTCGTCCCCGTCCTTATCTTGGACATAGAGCAGAGTGCGGCTGTCCCCGCTCCAGAAATAATTGCGGATTCCCCTGCCGCGATCGCGCGTGATTGGCTTGGCCGGACCCTCAACGGGTCCCGCCCAGACGTTCAAGACGCCCTCATCCTCGGCCAAAAAGGCCAGATTTTTTCCGTCCGGAGAAATCCGCGGCGACGCCTTTTCCGGGTTGCCGAAAATGAGCTCGCGGGGGATGCGGCGCAGCAAGGCTTTCTGGCGATGAACGGACGCTTCGCTCATTTGCCCTTTTCCGCCGCAACTGGTAAAATACGGCTCGTCGGTTCAAGCCTCAATTTCGTGGCGCGTTCGTCTAGCGGCCTAGGACATCGCCCTCTCAAGGCGGAGATCACGGGTTCAAATCCCGTACGCGCCACCAGTTTTTCCCGCCCGTTTTCGCCATATTATCGTCGGGGAATCCGCTGCCCGGCAAAATCAGTCGAATATGCCCCATTCTCCGTCATTTGCATTTGCGCCATAATTCTCGCGCCTCTTCACTGGTGTCCGGGGAAAAACGAAGAATCCTCCGTCATTGGCAGAATGATTGTGCTGGGCAACACGAATCTACCGGCGGAAGTTTACCTCCCACCAAAAACGACCCTACAGCCTCGCAATTGTAGAGCAGGCTCTGCCCCACGCCATGGTTAAAGTTTGCCGATCTTGCCCGTGACGACCGTGCAGGTTTGCGTGTAAAGGCCCAGAAGGTAGGCGCGGACTTTGACGTCGGCCTTCACGTCGTAGAGAACGTCGCTCGTGTCGCCCTTGAGCGCCGCATCAACCGCGCCCCGGTAGCCGCCGTCGCCCCAGCTCACCAGGAACAGGACGCTCCGGTTGCACGACTGGCCGCTGACGATGGGATCCGAGGGGCTGGCCTTGACATCGATAGGCGAAGCGGAACGGTAGGAATAGGGCTCTTGGATGCCCGTGTAGAGAATGCCGCATCCTCCGAGGAAAGCGGCGGCCAGAACCAGAACCGCCGCCTTCCCCGCAACGGATTGAGTCGACAAGAGATCAGCTCAAGTGCTTGCTGACGAGTTTGGTCATTTCAAACATGCTGACGGTAGACTTGCCGCCGAAAACGGCCTTCAAGTTCTCGTCCGCGTTGATGTTGCGCTTGTTCTTCGTGTCCTGAAGCTTGTTCTTCTTGATGTAGTCCCAGAGCTTCTTGACGACCTGGGTGCGGGGCAGGGGCTTCGTTCCGACGATCTTGGCCAAAGCGGGGCTGATCGTCAACTCCTTCATGAATGCGGCGTTGGCGGCTTTAGGCATTTTTCATCTTCTCCATTTCACGGCTGAGGTCCGGCTCCGGGCCGCGCCTTCGGGCGCCCCAAGCCGGTTGAACGGCTAATTGTGTATGTTTTTACCGGCCGCGGTCAAGGGACGAGGTCCCCGACATAGCGAATGGCCTCAAGCCCGGTGCGCCGCACTTCCGCGCGCACGTGCGGCTTTTCCAAGTCCTCCGGACCGTGCCAGCGCATGTCCTCGTGCTCCCTAATCGAAAACACGGCCTCGCCGTCCAGAGCTCGGCAGAAGTAAACCAAATCGACGTGATCCGGATGATCGGGGATGTGCTCCAGCTGCACATGGCTGGGAATGTAAAGATAGCGGACCTCGGGCTCCTCTGGATCCGGGGCGGCCTTGTGAGAGACGATCTCCACCTCAAGGCCTGTTTCCTCCATGATTTCACGCCGCAGAGCCTCCTCCGGGAGCTCGCCTTCCTCTATATGGCCGCCGGGCGGCAGCCACATCCGCAGTTTCTTGTGAAACAAAAGGAGAGTCTTGCCGTCGCGGACGACGTAGCCCGTAGCCACGTAGTGTTTGGACTTGGTCCTCTTCACGGTGCCGCCGCCTTGTTCTCGAGCCCCAAGGCGAATCCGGAAACGGCGGCGGCGAACTCTTCCGGCTTATCCAGGGGAACATGGTGGAAAGAGCCTGGGATTTCGACGCCCCGGGCTCCGGGCACGGCCTCGACCACGGCCTCGAAATCCTGACGGTCCATCACTGTGCTGAACTCGCCCCGGATGACGAGACACGGCATGCCCAGCTGCGGAAAAACGGGCCACGCACTTTGGTATTGGAACGTGAAAATCCGCCAGTCCGTCTTCCAGGTGAAGCCCCTTTCCCCCTGCCGCACGCACGATTCGGCCAAGACGCGAATTCGTTCGGGGGTCATGCAATTTCCGGGCGGCTGCAGATGGAAGCGCCGAATGATGTCCTCCCGGTTCCCGTAGAACGGCTGGCGCGGCTTGAGCTTGGCCCGGAAGCTTTTCCTCCGGGGATTGGGCTCCCGGTATTCCGGCATGAAGTCCGCGCAGACAAGGGCCGCAAGCCGCTCTGCGTTCTTTACGGCATAATCCAGCGCCATCCGCGCTCCAAAGGAATGTCCACACAGGATAAATTCGTCCCAGCCCAAAGCCGCGCGGGCGCGCTCGATGTCCTCCATGAACGCCTCGCCCGAATATTCGCCGTCCTCGCGCCAGGCGCTGTCACCGTGTCCGCTCAGGTCCAGCGCGGCGGGCTCAAAATCGCGGGACAACAACGGCGCGACGTCGTCCCACCAATGAGAATTCCCCGCCATGCCGTGCACCATCAAAAGCGGCCGCTTGCCCACGGACGGCCAAAGGCGCAGAGCCAGCGCGCCGTCCTCCGTCCGGAGAGACCGGGCCTCCGCCATCAAGAAGCCCGGGAAGAAACGGCCGCGGCGGAATCGGGCCAGACCGCATTCTTGAACCGCCTATGCACCCAAAGCCACTGGCTGGGCTCCTCGCGGATCCATTTCTCGACCCGCGAAACGAGGATTTGCGTGGCCTTGTCCGGATCGCCGGCGGCGTCCCCTAAGTCCACCTCTGGCTCAAGGACGATATGCACGATGCCGTCGGGCGTCCGGCGCTGTTTGGCCGTAATAATCGCCGCTCCAGTGCGCTGGGCGATGCTCCCGACAGCGGCGAGCGTATGGACTTTGGCACCGAAAAAAACGGCCCATATTCCCATGGGAGGAGGAGCATATTGATCCATGACAAAGGTCACGGCTTCGTTGGCCCGAAGAGCCCTCAGGACTCCGGGCAGAGTTCTCGGCTGATATAGCGCGCGCACCCCAGTGGAGAGCCGCGTCGCCTCCATCTTGCGGTGCAGCCATTTAGGCTTCAAATACCTGGTCGTAATGGTGATTGGTATCCCCTTCAAAGCCGCGGCGCCGGCCGCGAATTCCCAATTCGCCAGATGCGCCGAAACAAAAAGGACGCCCTTGCCCCTATCCGCCGCCCGCTTCCAATGCTCGAATCCCTCTAGTCGGGCGACGCGAGCGGTGTAGCGGCGGTAATGGCCGGAAATCGGGGAGAACATGTGCAGAATCTCGAGGGCCAGGACTCCGTAATGCTCGAAGTTTTCGCGCAGGAGCCGCGCACGCCCTTTCGGGGAAAGCTCCGGCAGGCAGCGCCGCATGTTTTCCTCGGCGACGCGGCGCCTGGACGGCGCCAAATGCATCGCCAAGCGCCCCAGTGCCCGTCCGAGCGCAAGCTCCAGCCGGCGCGGCAGAAGGCTAACGGCAAGGCCGCAGGCAAAGAGGACCGCGAAGAGGAACGCCGCGAGGAGAGAATTCAAAGCCGGTTACGGCTTCAAAACGACAATCTGGCCAACCGGACCGTTGGAGACCCCGGAATAAGTCGCGTAGATTGGATAGAGGCCCTCATGGGAAGGCGCGACGAAATCCACCGTCGCGCGGCCGACCGCGACGGGGAGCCACACATGGATGCCGCGGTTTGGTTTGCCGTTGACCACCGCGTTCAAGCCGTCGACGTCGAAGCTGGCCCCATCATCCTGCCCGGCCCATACTTCGTTGGAAAGCGTCAGGCGCACGCGCTGGCCTTCGTAAACCGCGATGCGCAAGCCCGAGAACGGCGGGTTGGGATCAGGAATCAAGCGCCAGCGGTGCCCCGCCCATTCAAGATTAAAATCGACTCCCTGAGGAATGCCGGCGGAGGCCCGCACCGCATAAAGTTCCGCACTGGACGGAGCGGCCAAGCGGGCCGCGGCGGGCTTGAGCGCGCGGCCGAGCCGCGAGAAAGCCTGGGAAAGCGTCGGAGCAGGACCGATTTGCGCCATGGCGACGGCCGAACCGGAAGCGATGAGGATGGAGACGACGAACGTTTTTTTCATCAGTAACCTCTTAAACACCTGCGAATCCGCGCACCTA
>JAGWJU010000117.1 GCA_028865585.1 Elusimicrobiota bacterium
AGGCGGCGCTAAAATCTCCCGCCAAACCGTCCGACTATCCCGATGACGGCTCACTTATCTATCTTGAACAAAAATCCTGTACTATCGATAAGGCCGGCCGCGCCGTCTGCGCGCAGCACAACATCCAGCTGGTCCTGCGCGAGCGCGATAAGGAATCGGCCGCCAACGTGCAGTTCGACTACCTCGACGGCGCCCAAACCCCGGCCATCGACTGGGCGCGTTCCATTAATGGCCAGTCGATCTCCGACCTTGACGACACATCGCTCGAGGCGGGATCGGAAAACTCCCAATACCCGGATTACGACCGCCTCAAGAGCCTCAAGTTCGCGATCCCGGACGTTGCGACCGGCACCATCGTCGACTACCGCTACCGCATCTCCTCCCAAGTCGGAATTGCGACCGAGCCCTTTGTCGCGGCGATGCACTTTCGCTTCTTCGAGCCGGTCGTGCTGGCCCGATTCTCCGTCACCGCGCCCAAAGGCATGCCTCTCGACATCGTCTCCCGCGGCCTTCCTAAAGACGCCGTCATCAAGACCGAGGATGCGGGCTCGCAAGTGCGGAGGATTTGGGAAGTCCGAAACCAGCCGTCGTTCAAACGGGAGAACGACATGCCGCCATACTCGCATATCGCCCCGTTCGTCGAGATCGCGCCCAAGCGGACTTGGGACCAGGTCGCCGCCGCGGCCGCCGCGGAGATAGCGTCCAAGCTGAATCCCGGCCCTGACCTCGCGGCGAAAACCGCCCAAATCACCAGAGGCAAAACGGGCGCCGCGGCCATCCAAGCCCTCTACAACTGGGTGTCCCGCACCGTCACCTACGAGCCGGTGCTCATGCGGAACTACAGCTACGCCCCCAAAAGTCCGGAGCAGATTTACGCCGCCAAGGTCGGCAACGCCCTCGACAAGCCCTTTCTGCTCTTCGTGATGCTTCGTCAAGCCGGCTTTAAGCCCCAACTCGCCTATCTGGCGGATAAGGGCGGCCTGCCCTTCGAGAAAGGCCTTCCGAGCCTCCGCCAGTTCGAGGCCGCCGCTGTGCTCTTGAACATCGATGGCCGAAGCCTGACGCTTATCCCTTTAAGCGACAACCGCCGCTGGCGGGAAACGCCCTCATGGCTGCAGGGCGTCCGCGGGCTTGTCGTTTACGGCGCAGATCAAGGGAAGCTCATCGAGAACCCGCTTGCGCCCGCAAGCCGCGAAAGCGAACTTGATCGCTTCAAGCTCTCGCTTTCAAGCAGGGGAGCGCTCAGAGGCGAGGAGACCATCTCCCCGTTGGGCGAAGATCAAGCGTCGTGGCGCGCGATGAAGGACTGGAAGAAGCAGGACGTAGAGAACGCCATGCAGCAGCTCGTTTACGGCATCCACCCGGGCGCGCGCCTGCTGGGCTACTCCATCGACAACTTGAACGACCCCACGAAAAATATCATCGCCCGCGTTTCCTTCGTCGCCGACAATTACGCGCTGACGGCTTCGGGAAACTATCTGGCCTTCCAAATGCCCTGGACCTCCAATTCCGCGGCGGACGTCGGGCGGCCCAGCCGCCAGGAGCCCGTGTTCTGGTCGCGGCGCTCCGAAAGCAGGAAGAAAATTTCGGTGTCCTTGCCCAAAGGATGGGCGCTTTACTACGCCCCGCCGCCGGCAAGCTTCAATGGGCCGGGCGCGGCCTATCGCGCGTCCTACGCGCTCCACACCAAAACGCTGGACTATTCCTCCGAATCGCTCCGCGAGGGCGTCCAGGTTTCCCCCTCGCAATATCCCCGCTACAAGGCCTACCGGGAAGCCGTGGCCCGCTACGCGCAGAAGTGGGTCGTGCTCAAAAAGAACTGACGACCAAGAGGGCGCCAGCGGCCCGCGGGCGCCGCTAGTCCCGCCCCAATGCCTGATCGAGCTGGTAGGCCGAGGTGATGAGCGCCAAGTGCGTGAAGGCTTGGGGAAAGTTCCCCAGCGCCTCTCCGCAGGGGCCGATTTGCTCGGAGTAAAGCCCCAGGTGGTTCGCGTAAGAAAGCATCTTCTCGAAAATTAGGCGCGCCTGGGAAACGCGGCCCGCGCGCGAAAGCGCCTCCGCGAGCCAGAACGTGCACATCGAGAACGCGCCTTCGCCGCCGGAGAGGCCGTCGTCCGCCCCCTCGCCGATGCGATAGCGGCGGACCAAGCTGTCCGAGGTCAGATTCTTGAGCACCGCGTCGAGAGTCCCCAGCATGCGCGGATCCGTCGGCGCGACGAAGTGCACCATGGGCATGAGCAAGTTCGCCGCGTCCAGGGCCTTTGAGCCGTAGTGCTGCACGAAGCTTTTGCGCTTCTCATCCCAGCCTCGCTCCATGATCTGTTCGTAGACCGCATCGCGTTCGCGCAGCCAGCGCAGACGATCAGCCGGGAGCCCTCGGACCTGGGCGAGCCGCAGACCCCGGTCGAGCGCCACCCATGCCATCATCTTCGAGTAGACGAAATGCTGCCGGCCGCCGCGGACCTCCCAGATGCCGTCGTCGGGTTTGCGCCAATTGTCGCACGCGTAGCCCAGCAAAGTGCGCAGGTGCGTCCAAAGCTCGTGCGAAATGGGCCGGCCGTATTTGTTGGCGAGATAGGCGGTGTCCATAAGCTCGCCGTAGATGTCGAGTTGGAACTGCCCGACCGCCCCGTTGCCGATGCGCACCGGAGCCGAGCCGGCATAGCCCTCCAAATGAGTCAGAACCTTCTCGGGAACGTCGTGGCGGCCCGTAACCGAATAAAGCACTTGCAGGCTGCCCTTGCCTCCCGCTTCTCGCGCTCGGGCGTCAATCCAGCGCATAAAGCTCTCGGCCTCTTCCGTAAGCCCTAGGCTTAGAAAGGAGTACACCGTAAAGGCGGCGTCTCGAATCCAGGTATAACGGTAATCCCAGTTCCGCCCGCCTCCCAAGCGTTCGGGGAGGCTCGCGGTGGGCGCGGCCACCACCGCGCCGGTCGGAGCGTAGGTGAGCAGCTTGAGCGTGATGGCCGATCGGCGGACCATCTCGAGCCAACGGCCCTTGTAGCGAATGCGTCCGGTCCAGCGCCGCCAAAAATCGACGGTGTCGCAGAAAGCCTTTTCTTCGTCGAAGGTTTTCTCCAGCGGCGGATGGTGGTTCTCGGCCCGGCGCAGTAAAAATGTCGCGCTTTGGCCGGCCTTAAGGGAAAACTCGGCCGCGGCGCCCCGCCCTTCAGCCTTGAGCTTGACGGGCGACGTCAGGCCGACGGCGGCGCGGCCGCTGGTGAAAACGGCTCCGCGAGAGGAAAGGCTCAAGCGGTGGCTGGCGCGCGCGTAATCGAAGGCCGGCTGCAAATCGATTTTGAAACGCATCCCGCCGCGGACCACGCGCACGCGCCGGACGATCTCGTGCGGCTCGCCTTCCGCGGCCGCCTTGGCGCGCAGCGGCATGAAGTCCTCGATTTCTCCCACGCCGCCGGGCGTCAGAAAGCGCGTAAGCAGCACGGCGGTATCCGAGAGATACATCTGCTTGTTGACCGCGGGGCCGAGGGGCGAAATCTTGAAATGCCCGCCCTTCTCCTTATCGAGGAGCGCGGCGAAAAGGCTCGGGGAGTCGAAGCGGGGCAGGCAGCACCAGTCGATGGATCCGTCGGTGCCCACCAAAGCGACGGTGCGCAGGTCGCCGATGACGCCGTACTCCGAGATGGGCTTGTAGCCGGAGGAGGCTCCCATGCTAGCGCAGGCCCGCGAGCGTCTTGAGCACCGCCTTGGAAACCTCGTCCGGATTAGAAAAAACCTTTTGCTTCCCCGGAGGGCGCACGGCCGCGCGCATGACCTGGTCTCCCATCCCCGTTTCAATCATGACGATGATGGCCGCGCTCCAATCGGGAGTCATCCGCCCCATGATGATGGCGTCGGCCGAGGTCTTTTCATGGATCATCTCCAGGGCCTCGAACCCGAGGCCGTCGCGCGAGTCCGTCTTGTAGCTCGAGATGATCTCTTGCAGGGCCTTAGGTTCGACCGGAGAGAACATCATCTTCTCCAGGCCGCTTTCGACGCCTTCCGCGATGGCCATGCCCTGTCCGCGCGGGTCCTTGAAGGGGACGACGCCGATGCCGCGGTATTGCCCGAGGTTCAACCCATCTTCGGCCCGGACGACGGTGCGGGAATGCGCGCAGCCGGCCAGCAAAAAAGCGGCGGCGGCCAGCCCAACGGTGAAGCGGCGCATAGGGTTTTATACAAGGTAACGCCGCGAATTGTCAACGACGCGGCCCTCTCTCTTTTATAGCTCGGGATTCTCGACTTTCCCGAGGAACAAGACGGCTCCCGAGGCGTCGTCTTGAATGAGGAAGACAAAGGGGTGGTCCGCGCGAAACGTCGTCGGCGGGCCCGGCGAGAAAACGGCCGTGGCCCGCATCGTCGCCGCGGTCGCGGCCGCGGCTTCGGTCCCATGCTCGTCGACGTCGATGAAGGCCTTGTGGGCGACGCCGGAAATCCACAAATCGCGCCGGCCGTCCATGCCGGAGAAATCCGCCCCCTTGCCGCCCGGAGAAGGCCGCGCGAAAGCGTCCGCCATCCCCATCGAGCTCAAGACCGGAACCATCCCAAAGGCGGAAGACTCCTTGAACTTGGGAAGGAAAACCGAAACGCGGCGGCGCGAGAGGATGCCAATGAGGCCCAGCGTGTTTTCCGCCGTGAGGTTTTTTTCCATGGCCGGCAGGCCGCCATTCGCGCGGGGAAGAATCACGATCATGGAAAGCCCGCCCGCGTAGGGAAGCTTAACAATCTGGAGCACGCGGCTCTCCGCGTAGGCGAATGGCCCCGTCTGTTTCATGAATGGCGCGCGGACCGACTCACCCGGAGCCGTGTAAAATGGAGCCGGAGTCGTGCGGTTTTTCTCGAAAGGAAACGCCCAAGCGGCCTTGAAGTA
>JAGWJU010000118.1 GCA_028865585.1 Elusimicrobiota bacterium
GAGGCCGCGAGAGCTCCGCCGGCGAGGGAGATCGCGAAATTCCTGATTTTCTTCGCGTCCGGATTCCAGTCGTGCTCGTTCCAGTCCATGGCGGCTAATCCAAATGCGTCCGGCCTGCGGAGAGGCTCGGGGCAGGCTCCGTTCCTGTTTTTCTCAAGAGGAAGTTCTCCATCGCCAGCGCGTCCATGCCCGTGGCCAGGAAGCATTCGATGGCCTCGTCCGGCGCGCAAACGATGGGTTCGCCGCGGATGTTGAAGCTTGTGTTCACCAGCGCGGGGCATCCCGTGCGGGCCTTAAAGCGCGAGAGCAAGGAGTGGAAAAACGGGTTGGAGTTTTTTGAAACGGTTTGGAGCCGCGCGCTGTAGTCCACGTGCGTCACGGCCGGCATGTCTGAGCGGGGGATGTTGAGGCGGGCTAGGCCGGCGGCGCCATCTTCTGGCGCGAGCGGCAGCCGATGCCGCTTTTGAATCGGCGCGGTCAGGAGCATGTAGGGGCTCGGGCCATGGATATCAAAATACTCCTTGGCGTCCTCCTCCAGAATGGCAGGCGCGAACGGGCGGAAGCTTTCCCTGAACTTGATCTTTAAATTTAAGCGCTTCCGCATTGAGGGATTCCTCGGGTCGGCGATAATGCTCCGGGCGCCCAGCGCCCTGGGGCCGAACTCCATTCGCCCGCGGAAAAGCCCGACGACGGCGCCTGCCTCCAGCAGGGTGCAGAGTTTTTCGATCAAGTCCTCTTCGGACAACTCGGGGCAAGAAAGGCCGCGCTTTTCGACAGCGCGGCGTATTTCTATGGCCGAAAAGGACGGACCCAGAAGCGAACTATTCATCGCATCCGGCAGCCTGGGGGCTCGCGGATTTTCTAAATATTGATGGTGGGCCAGAAGCGCCGCGCCCAAGGCTCCGCCGGCGTCGCCCGCGGCCGGCTGGACGAAGATATTTTTGAAGATTTTTTCCCGCGCGATGAGCCCATTGGCGACGCAGTTGAGCGCCACGCCGCCCGCGAGGCAAAGATTTTCTTCTCCCGTTTCTGAACGGGCGTTCCGGGCCATTTTGAGCATGATGTCTTCGCAGACTTTTTGGATGGAGGCGGCTAGATCAAGGTGCCGCGGCTCCAGCGGGGATTCGGGCTTGCGCGCGGGACCGCCGAAAAGACGGCCGAAGGCCGGGGAGGTCATAGTCAGGCCCTGACAATAGTTGAAGTAGCGCATGTCCATCCAGAACGATCCGTCTTCCTTGAGGTCGACAAGGCGGGACAGGATAGTGTCGTAGTAGCGGGGTTCGCCGTAGGGCGCCAAGCCCATGACCTTGTATTCGGCGGAATTGACCCGAAAACCGAGATAATAGGTGAAGGCGCTGTAGAGCAATCCCAAGGAGTGAGGAAAGCGGATTTCCTTCAAGAGGCGCACGCCGTTCCCGGAACCAGCGCCCAGCGTGGCCGTGCTCCACTCGCCCACGCCGTCCACGGTAAGAACGGCGGCGCGCTCGAAAGGCGAGGGATAGAATGCGGAGGCGGCGTGGGAAAGATGGTGTGGGAAAAACAACATTTTTCCTGAGAAGCCCTTGCCTAAAAATTTCCCGATTCGGCGCGGCAAAAATATTTTTTCCTTGGCCCACAGGGGCAGGGCGCGGCGGAAATTGAAAAAACCGCGCGGCGCATAAGCCAGGTAAGTTTCTAAAAGGCGATCGAGCGTGAGAATCGGCTTATCGTAATAAGCCGCGGCCGCCAGCTCTGCCGCCGAGATTCCGGCTTCCGTCAAACAATAGCGCGCCGCCCTCTCCGGGAATTTCCGCTCATGCTTGACCCGCGTAAAGCGTTCCTCTTCCGCGGCGGCGATGATTTCGCCGTCTTTAAGCAGCGCGGCTGCGCTGTCGTGATAGTAGGCCGAGAGCCCGAGAATATAGGTGGGCATGGCGATTGAGGAGAGGATAGGAATAATGGAGCGAGCCGTCTAGCGGGCGCGGCCTAGGCCGGCTGGATCTGGGCCAGGACTTCGTCCAGGCCGGCGACGAAGGCTTTGGGGCTCTGGATGCGCTTGTCGGGATCCGGTTCGAAAGCCTGCGCCATGAGGCGGTCAAGAGCGGGGGGAAGCCCGGGCGCGACCGAGCTTAAGGGGGCGTACTCCTTATTGATCTTGTTCATCAGCATTCCCGAGCCGCCCCCGTTGAAGGGCAGGCGGCCGGAGAGCATTTCGTAAAGGGAGATTCCCAGCGCGTAGACGTCGGACTCCTTGCGCACAACCCCGCGCTCCTGCTCCGGCGCCATGTAGGGCGGGGTGCCGAGAATGGTTCCCGTCGTCGCGGAGCGCGTCATGGCGTCCTTGGCGGCTCGTGCGATGCCGAAGTCCATGACTTTGACGCCGCCCTCGTCGCTCATCATGACGTTGGAGGGCTTCAAGTCCCTGTGCACGACGCCGCGCGCGTGGGCGTAGTCCAAGGCCGAGGCCATGGAACGGAAGATGGAGACGGCTTCGGACAGCCCCATGCGCCCCTTCTCGGAAAGGATCTCGCGGATGGTTTTCCCCCGAACATACTCGAAAATCAGGTAGGCGTCCTGGCCTTCCTCGACGATGGCGTAGATGTCCACGATGTTGGGGTGGTGCAGGGACGCCACGAGCTTGGCCTCCGAGATGAAGCGCTCGCGCTCGCGCTTGTCGGATTTGATCTCATCGCGCATGCGCTTGACCGCGACTTGGCGGCCCAAGGACGTGTCGTAGCCTTCGTAGACCGTTCCCATGCCGCCCGCGCCGATTTGCCGCCGGATCTGGTACTGTCCGCGCAAATTTTGGGGGACGCCGCTGCCGTTGGCTGTCGCGGGAGTTTGGCCGGCGGGCCAGGTAAAAGCGGTGGCCGTCTCCGGCGCGGCCCCCGCGGTCGCGGGAGAGTCCTCAGCCTTCTCTCCGGAAAAAGCATGGATGAGCCCCATGGCCAGGAGAATGCCGCCCAGGATGCTGGAGAGCGCGATGATGCTGAAGCGGGAGAGCCGATGGCTCCGGCCTTGTCCGTTCGGAGCGGCGGGGCCTGAGTCCGGGCCTCCGTTGAAAAGAGAGGCCAAGTCCTGGTCCGCAGGAATCTGCATCGCGGCTTGGAGGTAGCTGTCGTAACGAGGGTCCAGCCGCGCGGCGTTTCGCAGGGCGTCGACCATTCCGTTTTTGTCGCCGAGGCCGGCCAAAGCGTCGGCCAATTCGTAGTACGCCTTTGCGTCGTTGGGGTTGTTCTGGACGGCGATCATGGCGGCTTCCTTGGCCGCTTCATATTGCCCCATCCGGTTGAAGGCCGCGGCTTTCGCGTCCATGAGCGCTTGGCTGTTGGGATCGATTTTTAGCCCCGCGGCGACGTCCTTGAGGGCTTGGCTATAGTTTTTCCCGCGCATATAGGCGGAGGCGCGGATGGCGTAGGCATTGACGTTCAAGGGGTCGGCGCTCAAGGCACGGCTCGTTTCCGCGATGGCGTTATGGTAATCCCCCAGGCTCAGATCTTGGCGGGCCTGTCCGATGAGTTGAGAAGAGGCTTGGATGCTGCCGGCCACCGCCCCGGACTGCAGCGCGCGGGCCGAGCTGGGCGCTCCCGCGTTGACGTTGAAAAAATTACTCCCGGATGTTGTGGCTCCCGGCGCGCCGTTCCCCGACGCAGAGGATGGCAGTCCTCCCGCATTTTGCGCTCCGCCGCTGTTTCCCACGGAGTTGATATTCGGAACGGTGACGGCGGCGCGGCCTTCCGTCATGCCAAGGAGAACCTGGGCGTTTTTATCGTTGGGATTGATCTTCAGAGCGGCTCGGGCGTCCTGTGCCGCGGCGGCATAGTCGTTTTGGGCGGCTTCGATTTCTCCGCGCAGTAAATGACCAGATTCACTATTGGGATTGGCCTCAACGGCCAGAGTGGCGCCGATCAACGCCTGTTGATTGTTTCCATTCTTAGATTCTTGGGCGCCATATTCTTGAGCAAGTAAAGCGGGGCTTGGAATAAAAGGGTTATGGTCTGGATGTGGAATGCTGGCTCTTATATCTTGAAATACTGAGTTATGACTTAATTTCCTGCTGAGCTCGCTTATTTCATTTCGGAAGGCTTCTTTTAATGCCGCAGGTTTATCAATTCCTTGCTGCATAAGTTGAGTAGCTATTCGAGGCACGTCATTGGAAAATTCCTCCGTCAATTTATCCGTGCACTCGGCAACTTCCTGTGCAGTAATTTTTTGATTTTTTAAATTATTCAATCGGATAACATTTTTAACTATTTCCTCTATCGGATAGTTCTGTTGTGTCTGAAGGCCGGCTTTCTTCAGGCTTTGTGTCACAGTCTGTTTTACAGACTCCAGTCCATGTTCAAGGTAAAACTGCAATTGCGTATCCGACAAAACTTTGTTTCGAGTTATTTCCTGGGATTTTGATGTTCCGAGGTAATCGCTAATATCCTGGCGATGCAGGGGTTTCCCCGCGGTGCTGCCTTGGTCCATGTCAGGCTGATCTTGGCACGTCCCATGAATAATAAACGAGCAAAGAAGAAAGGGGACTATATAAAGGAAGGCGATTTTCTTCATGGATTCCGGGCCCCGAACTAAGTTTAAACGCCGGAATAGCCCTTGTCAATGCCGTTTCCGGCTTTTAACCGTTTTTTATCCGCGCGGGGGCAGGAGACGGTCGAAATCGGCGTAGAGTTCCTCAGCGGTCCGCTGGCGCTGAGTTGGGTCGGGCGACAGCGCTTTTTTGAATACGCCGTCTAGGCCATCGGGAACTCCCTTGGTGCTTTGGACGGGAATTGGGATGAAGAGCCCGCCGGCTTTGTTGAGCGACAGGAAATGGCCTTCTCCTTTAAAGGGTTTTTGCAGGCACAGCATCTCGTAGAAACAGGCGGCCAGTGAGAAGATGTC
>JAGWJU010000119.1 GCA_028865585.1 Elusimicrobiota bacterium
CGCTACAGCCGTCCCGAGATGGCGCGGCTCTGGTCCGACGAGAGCCGCCTGCTGGCCATGCTCAAGGTCGAGACCGTTTTCCTGGAGGTCCTCGCGCGCGACAAGCGCATCCCGGCGTCCGAAATCCGCGCCCTGCGGAGCTTGAAGCCCGCCTCCGTCTTGAAGGAAGCCAAGCGCCAGGAGAAGAGCGCGGCCCACGACGTCGTGGGCCTCCTATGGGCCGTCTCTCGGCTCTTGGGCCGCCGGGCGCCGCGCGTCAAGCGCTACCTGCACTACGGGCTTACCTCCTCGGACGCGCTCGACACCGCCCTGGCCCTCCAGCTGCGCGACTCGGCCGATTTGCTCCTGGCGGGCTGGCGCGAGGTCCGCGCGCGCATCGCCGTCTTGGCGCGCCGCCACGAGAAGACCTGGATGGCCGGGCGCACGCACGGCGTGCACGCCGAACCCATAACCTTCGGCGTCAAGCTCGCCGGCTGGCACGCCCAAGCCCTGCGCGAAGAGGAACGCCTGCGGAGCGCCAAGACGGAAATCAGCCACGGCAAAATCTCCGGCGCGGTGGGCACCTTCACGCAGATTTCCCCCCGCTACGAGGCCCAAGTCTGCCGCCGGCTGGGCTTGGCGCCCGAACCCGTTTCGACCCAAATCGTGCCGCGCGACCGGCACGCCGCTTTCGTGCAGGCCTTGGCCCTCTCTGCCGCCGCCGTCGAGCGTTTCGCCCTTGAAATCCGGCACCTGCAGAAGACCGAGACGTTGGAGGCGGAGGAACCCTTCACCGAGACGCAAAAAGGCTCCTCGGCTATGCCGCACAAGAAAAACCCGGTCTTGTGCGAGAACCTCTGCGGCCTGGCGCGCTTGGTGCGCTCGCACGCGGCCGCGGCCGCGGAGAACGTGGCCCTGTGGCACGAGCGCGACATCAGCCACTCCTCGGTCGAGCGCGTGATTTTGCCGGACGCCTGTCTGGCGCTGGACTTCATGCTCCACCGCCTGGCCAAGGTGCTGGGCGGCCTCAAGGTCAGTCCGGAGCGCATGCGCAAAAACCTCGAGTCATCGCGCGGGCTGGTCTTCTCGCAGCGGGTCCTGCTGCGCCTTATCGACGCGGGCCTCGGCCGCCGTGAGGCCTACGATGTGGCCCAGGCCGCCGCCATGGAGTGCTGGCGCACCGGCAAGAGCTTCAAGGACTGCCTTGAGCAAAATCCGCTGGCGATGAAGCTTCTGGCCCGTTCCGGAATCGCGGAGTGCTTCGATTTGGAGAGCTACCGCAAATTTTCCACCGTTCTGCTGCGGCGCGGAGGCGTCCGGAAATGAACCGGCCGCTGATCGCGCTTTTAACCGACTTCGGCCTGCGCGACTCCTACGCGGGAGTCATGAAAGGCGTCATCCTCTCGCGCTGCCCCCAGGCACGCCTAGTCGACCTCTGCCATGGAATTCCGCCGCAGGACCTGCGCGCCGCGGCCCTGTGCCTGCGCCAAAGCGCGCCCTATTTCCCCGAGGGAACGCTCTTCGTCGTGGTGGTCGACCCGGGCGTGGGCACCCGCCGCCGCGTGCTCTGGGCCAAGAATAAGCGCCACTCGTTTCTGGCGCCGGACAACGGCGTGCTTTCATGGCTCGAGGACCGGCCGCGGATTTGCCGCGCGGTGGAGAACCCGAGCCTGCGCCTAAAACCCACGAGCCGCACCTTTCATGGACGGGACATTTTCGCTCCTGCGGCCGCGGCGCTGGCCGCGGGAGCGAGCCCGGCGATTTTAGGACCAGCCGTCTCCCCCCGCGCGAGGCTGGAACTCCCCGCGCCCAGAAAGCTGCCGCACGGACGGCTGCGCGGGCAAATTCTTGCGACGGACCGCTTCGGCAACGCAGTAACCTCGGTCCCCGCGGCCGCAGCCAAGGGCCGCCGGGTTTTCTTCCGCGGACAAGCCTTGGGCCGCGTGCGCGGCGCCTACGCCGAGGTCCGTCCAGGCGAGGCCCTGGCTCTTGTCGGATCGTCGGGTTTTTTGGAGCTTTCCGTGCGCGAGGGAAGCTTCGCCGGAAAATTTTCAGCCGCACCGGGGGACTATGCCGAACTTGGATAGCGTGAATGCGGAACGAGCCTTCAAGGTCAAGCTCAAGGCTGGGGAGGAGCGACGCTTGAACGCCGGGCATCTGTGGGTCTTTTCCAACGAGATCGCCAACGTCGAGGAGGGCGCCCAGGCCGGAAGCCTAGCCGCGGTCGAAAGCGCCTCGGGCCGCCTTTTGGGCACGGCCTTCTACAATCCGTCGAGCCTCATCGCCTGCCGGATGATCTCCCGCCAAGCCGTCGCGGCGGATCAAGATTTCTTCCGCGCCCGCCTGCGCCGCGCCTTCGCGGACCGCGAGCGGCGCGTGGGCGGCGGGGCCTACCGCCTGTGCTTCGGCGAGTCGGACGGCCTGCCTGGCCTCGTCATTGACCGCTACGGGGATCACCTCGCCATGGAAATTCTCTCGGCCGGCATCGAGCGGCGCCTGGACTTTGTCCGCGACGCGCTCTTAGAACTCCATCCCTGGAAGAGCATCCAGCTCAAGAACGACCACCGCATGCGCGCCTTGGAAGGCCTGCCGCGGGAAAACCGCGACTTGCTGGGACAAACGCCCGATCGCGTGGAAATCTCCCAAGACGGCTTGAAGCTCCTGGTGCCGCTCGCGGGCGGGCAGAAGACCGGCTTCTATTTCGATCAGCGCGACAACCGCAGCTTCATGAAGCCCTTCTACCCGGGCCGCACCGTGCTCGACCTCTACTGCTATCTGGGCGCCTTTGCCCTGGACGCGGCCAAAGCCGGGGCCGCGGCCGCGCTCGGTATCGACAGCTCGGCTCAGGCCGTGGCGCTGGCGCGCGAGAACGCGGCGTTAAACGGCTTGGCCACGGACGAAGAGGGCTCCCGCGTGGCCTTCGAGGAAGGCGACGCCGAGGAAGCCTTGGAGAGCTTCGCGCAGGGCGGCCAGCCGCTCAAGCCCGACTTGATTCTCCTCGATCCGCCCAGCTTCGCGCCGGGGCGCAAGGACACGCCCAAGGCCCTGCGCCGCTACGCGAAGTTGAACGCCCTGGCCCTCCAAGCCCTGCCGTCCGGCGGGCTTCTGGCCACCTCGACCTGCTCGCACCACGTCGGCCGCGAAGCTTTCGTGGACATGCTGCGCGCGGCCCAGGCCCGTGCCGGCCGGCCGACGCGGCTTCTCCGCTTGGGCGCGCAGGCCTCGGATCACCCGATTCTGCTGGCCATGCCCGAGACCGAGTATCTGCACTTCGCCCTTCTGGAGGTTTTGCCGGCATGAGCGAGGCCGAACGCTCGCGGACTTTCTCTCCTTCCAGGCTCGGAACCTACCAGGACTGCCCGCGGCGCTACCGCTACCGCTACGTGGACAAGATTAAGCGCGAGGAACAGTCCGTCGAGGCCTTCCTGGGCACCTGCGTGCACCGCGCTCTCGAGGAGCTCTACGACGGCGTCATGCACGGAAAGCTCCTGAGCGAGGCGGAACTCCTGGCTTTTTTTGACGCGCAGTGGGACAAGGGCTGGTCCGGCGCCGTGGTCGTCCGCGACAAGCGCTACGGCCCCGAGGACTGGAAGCGCACCGGCCGCGAGGCGCTGAGCCTTTATTATAAGGAAGAGACGCCCTTTGACCGCGAAAAGACCGTGGGCCTGGAAAAGCGCATGGGCTTCCCTTTGCAGGCCGCGTCCGGGCCTTGCCGCATCGAGGGCTTCATCGACCGGCTGGCTTTAGCCAAGGACGGGGTCTTTGAGGTCCACGACTACAAGACCGGCAAGTCTCTGCCGGCGCAGGAGGAGTTGGACGCCGACTGGCAGCTGGCCCTCTACGACGCGGCCGTGCGCCACGCCTGGCCCGACGCCAAAGGCGTACGCCTGGTTTGGCACTACCTGCGCCACGGCAAGACCTTGGTCTCGACACGCACGCCCGAGGCCCTGGAGGCCCTAAAGGCCGAGGTCGCCCGGCTCATCGACGTCATCGCGGCCGAGCGGGAGTTCGCGCCGCGCGAGAGCCCCTTGTGCGGCTGGTGCGAGTACCGGGACTTGTGCCCGCTTTGGGCGCACGCGGAAAAAATCGCCAAGCTCGATGCACCCGCGCGCGGCCGCGAAGAGGGCGCCAAGCTCGTCGACGCTTTGGAAGCGCTGGAGGAGCGCAAGAAGTCCCTGCGCGAGAAGACCAAGGCTCTCGAAAACGAGGAGGCCGAGCTCAAGGAGAGAATCGCGCGCTTCGCGGAGTCTGAAGGCGTCGCGGCCGTGTTCGGAGCCCAGGCCCAGGCCGTGGTGACCGAGAAGAAGGAGTACAAGTTTCCCACCAAGACCCACGCGCCCGAATCTTTCGCGGCATTGGAGAAGGAGTTGAAAGCCGGGCCTTTTTGGATGCACGCCTCGCATTTCGACGCGCACCGTTTTTTGGAGAGCCTGCGGAAGGGAGACTGGAGCGACGCCCAGCGGGCGGCGATGGACGATATCGTCGCCCGCTACGCGGTCCTGGCCCAGGAACGGGCCGTGCGTCTGAAGCGCCGGAAAGACGAAGCCGAGGACTAGCCGCCGACGCCGAGCTGCGCGGCCAAGCTCATCCAGTCGGTCTTGAGCCTGTCGTGCTGCAGCTCCAGGTCCTGCCAAGCGCGCCTGAACTCCATGGGGCGCTCAGCCGAGGCGCGGTGGTGCGCCCGCCTCGTCCGTGGCTCTGCTCTCTTTGCAGCTGCTTTTTTCATTATTCTGCTTATGTTCGCCGGAGCGAACCCTCCTCTATCGGGGAGTATAGCCCCCGAACCCAATCCCGTCAACACCCCCGGGACTTTCGACCTAATTATTTTTAGGACTTTCAGCCCACGATGTGCTAAAATCGGCCCTGGGGAGATTTCGCC
>JAGWJU010000120.1 GCA_028865585.1 Elusimicrobiota bacterium
CGCCTTGAAATCGGGCGCGGGTTTCTGAACGAGAGTTTCTGCCATGGTTTGTTTCCTCCTGTTTGTTGCTTCCAAGTCATTTTAGCATTTTTGCTAACATTGCATCATGATTTCTCCAAGTGTCGTCTCCAGGGCGGACGCCGTAAAATTCGCCAAGCACGAGGGCTTTTTTGTCTACGACGACGGAACGCTCCTCGGCGGCGGGATCGCGGCCGGAGAAAGGCGGCGCTTGTGGGAGGCGTCCAGGGAGAACGGCTTCAAGGCCGGGGTCGGCGAGTGCGCCGAGACGCATGAGATCGCGCAGGGGAGCCGGAGAATCGTCCTCGTGGGCTTGGGCAAGAAAAAAGAAGCGGGCCCCGAGGTTCTGCGCCGCGCTGGCGCGGCGCTCTGCCGCCATGCCAAGAGCCGCTGGGAAAAACTTTTGATCTCCGTCCCGGCTGCGAGCGCCGCTCCGATTTCCGAGGGATTCATGCTGGCTTCCTATGAGTTTGCGGAGTACAAAAAGCCGGAGGCCGCCAGGCTGTCGTCGGCCGGATTTTTGGCCGCCGACGCGCGCGGCAAAGCCGGTTTGCGGAAAATCTTAGACAGGACTGAGGCCGCCTGCCAAGCCGTGGCTTTC
This sequence comes from Elusimicrobiota bacterium, assembly GCA_028865585.1. Classification (GTDB taxonomy): domain Bacteria; phylum Elusimicrobiota; class Elusimicrobia; order UBA1565; family UBA9628; genus JAGWJU01. The sequence continues at coordinate 620 of JAGWJU010000120.1, forward strand.
GCGCGGGACTTGGTCAATCGGGGGGCTTCGGACAAGGCGCCCAAAAAAATGGGTGAAATCGCGTCAGCCCTGGCTGGCCCGCGCGTCAAAGTCGAGGTTTTTGGCCGGGAAAAGGCCGCGGAACTGGGGATGGGATCCTTTTTGAGCGTGGCGCGGGGCAGCGACGATGAGCCGGCGTTCGTTCGGCTGGTGTATAAGCCCGCCGGCCGCGTGAAGAAGAGAATCGGACTTGTCGGCAAAGGCATCGCCTTCGACTCCGGCGGCTTAAGTCTGAAACCTCCGGTTTCGATGGAGACCATGAAGATGGATATGGCCGGCGCCGCGGCCGTGCTGGCCGTTTTCAAGGCTCTGCCTGCGCTTCGACTTAATCTCGAGATCCGCGGTTTTTGTCCTTTTACTTATAATCTTCCCGGCCCCCGTGCCACCATGCCCGGCGACGTGGTCAAGGCCATGAACGGAAAGACCATCGAGATTTTGAATACCGACGCGGAGGGCCGGCTGGTCTTGGCCGACGCCCTTTGCCTGGCCGCGCAAGAGAAACTCGACGCCGTCATCGACATGGCGACCTTGACGGGCGCGGCCGTCACGGCCCTTGGCAGCAAGGTTTCGGCGGTAATGGCCGGCGACAGGCCGCTTTTGGAGCGGCTTCTGCGCGCCTCTCGTGAAAGCGGCGAAATGATGTGGGAACTGCCGCTGGTTAAGGAATACCGGGAACTTCTCAAGAGCGACGTGGCGGATTTGCGCAACATCGGTCGCGCGCGGGGAGAGGCCGGGACCATCATCGGCGGGCTATTCTTGAAGGAGTTCGCGGGAGACGTCCCGTGGGCGCACCTTGACATCGCGGGTCCGGCGTGGTCGGACAAAGCGTCTTCCTATTTTTCCCAAGGCGGCACCGGCGCGCCGGTGCGCACCATTTTACGCTACCTGGAGTCCCTATGACGAAAACGAAAGCGGGCAACGGCGTCGTGCAGGGCAAAGAAGGCATTGAGGAAAGCGTGCGCCTCATCCTCACGGAGCTGGGTGAAAAACCCGAGCGGGAAGGGCTGCTTAAGACTCCCGCCCGCGTCGCTCGATCTCTGCGCGAAATGACCTCGGGTTACGGCGTGGACGTCGATGCCCTCATCAACAACGCCATGTTCAAGGAAGAGTGCAACGAGATGGTTTTGGTCAAGGACATCACGTTTTATTCCCTTTGCGAGCATCATCTCCTGCCTTTTTTCGGAAAGGCGCACGTGGCGTATTTGCCCGACAAGCATATCATAGGACTTTCAAAAATTCCGAAGCTTGTGGATGTCTTTGCGCGCCGGCTGCAGGTTCAGGAGCGCATGACACGTCAGATCGCTCAAACCTTGGAACAGAAGCTTAAGCCTTTAGGAGTGGCGGTCGTGCTGGAGGCTAGGCACCTCTGCATGGAGATGCGCGGGGCCGAGAGCCTGCGTTCTCCGACTTTGACCAGCGCTATGCTGGGAGCCTTCCGCAATGACGCGCGCACTCGCGAGGAATTCCTAAAGCTGATCGTGAAGGCCTAGCGCGGAGCGCTAGTCGCCGGCCCAGGGGTTGAAGCTGCCGCCTTGGATGGGGGCCTCGTCGCAAAGACGGCGGAAAAGCTTGATGTCCTCTTTGGTGGCGCCGCGCGCGATGAGTTTCTGCTGGATTTCGTAGACGCCCGCTTCGTACTCGGTCTGCGACCAGGGCCTGCCTTTATATTGGGCCGCGTGCTGCGCGGCGCTTTCAATGTCCTCGCGGGAAAGCCCCTGGAGGGCGTCCGCAATGGCGCGCTTCTTAGGACTTTTGGCGGACGACGCATTGCCTGTCATGTCCGCGGCCTCGGCCGTCCGCGCGTTGACCGCCACGGCATGCCCGCCCGAATCGTAAATGTGGTACCAGAAATCATTTCCGCCGTCGCGGGAATCCAGGCTGAGCAGATAGGAGGCGTTGAGGCCTAGATCGGGAAAGCGCTTGCGGGCGGCATCGAGCGCCGCGCGGGGGGCGTAGATGACCTTCTGGGCCAACTCGGCCGCGCCGAAATGGCGGGGTTCCACGTCGTGGTCCTTGGGGTTGGTGATGAAGGTCGCTACCCGCGCGCCCATCCGTTGTCCCGCCTGGGCCCAGGAGCGCGAGAAATCGACATAGATGATGCCGGAGTTATCTTCCGCCTTGCCCGGTTTGATGTAAAATTCATAGCTGATTTCTCGGGCGTCCATGCTTGAGAAAGTGCCTTTGATGTCTCCCAGGTTGACGTTTCCCGGCTTGACGCCGTAGCGTTCAGCCGTGTGCGCCGCTTCGGCGAGCGCCTGGGCGTAGAATTCCGCGGGGTTGACCGGCATCCAGGGGATGGAGCCGGCATGGCTTGCGCCGTGGCCGTGGCCGCCTCGGGCCGCCAGGACTTCGGAGGGATAACCGACTCCGTCCGCATAGGCCTCTCCCGTCATGATCGATTCGATCTGCCGCCCGGCGTCAATGGACGAATCAGCCGATGAATGCGCATCGCCCGCAGCTTTGATCGGTTCCTGGAGGCTTTGCGTCATGGCGGAGACCATCTTCTCCGCGGCGGCGCGGGGCGCTCTTGCTGCCGGGTCCTGCGCTTGAAGTTCGGCGAGGGACGCCGGCAAGTTCGGGATTTCGGGGGCGGCGGGCTGAGCTAAATTGCTGAAAAGAGGCAACTGCCGGCTTATCGGCGCCGGAAGCTCCAGCGAGGATGAGGGCAGCACAAGCTGGCTCGGGGCTAAAAGGGCGACCGGCCCGATCGGGAGAGTGAACGGCATGAAGTTCGGAGCGGCGGCGGGAAGATCGAGCGCCAACTGTTCGGGAAGGGCTTCTTCCGCGGCACGGGCGGAAATCGAAAGGCAGGTGAAGGCCAGAATCGCGGTAACGGCGCCCAAGCGTCTCTTGTTCATTCAATTACAACCTCCAGTGACGTATTTTAGTGATGCCTGGAGGCTTATTCATGGGTCTTCTGGGGAAAAGAGGAGACAGTCTTTAGGCCCAGAGCGCGAAGGCGGATGGAAGAGGCTCGAACGGAGTGGAGGGTTTGACTCCCGTTCACGCCGAATGATATTCTGAAGGCATCTTTCTCCTCGGAGGTTGACCATGAGCCCCGTCGCAGCGCCATCAGCGATTTGTTCCGATCTGCAATCTTTTTTGGCCAAGAAAACCCACCTTCTGCTTATTGACGGACAAAGAAAAGAGTCTTCGAGCGGCAAGTCCTTCGAGGCTTTCAATCCCGCGACCGGCGAGGCCATCGCCCGCGTGGCCGAGGCGACGGCTCAAGACGTCGACGCCGCGGTCAAGTCCGCGCGCAAAGCGCTTGAAGGCCCGTGGAGCAAACTGAGTCCTGCGGAACGCGAAAGGGCGCTCAACAAGCTCGCGGATCTCGTGGAAGCCCATGCGGAGGAATTGGCCCAGCTTGAAACCCTGAACAACGGCAAGACCATCCGCGAGAGCAAGAACGGCGACTTGCCGCTGGCCGCCTCCCTGCTGCGCTATTTCGCGGGCTGGCCGACAAAGATTCACGGCGAGACGATTCCCGTCAGCGTCCCATATTACCCCGGCGCCAAGTTCCTTCATTACACCGTGCGCGAACCCATCGGCGTGGTCGGCGCCATTATTCCCTGGAACTTCCCGCTTCTGATGGCGGTCGAGCGTCTGGCCCCCGTTTTGGCCTGCGGCAACGCCCTGGTCTTGAAGCCCGCGGAGCAGACTCCGCTTTCAGCCCTGCGCCTGGGAGAACTCGCGCTTGAGGCGGGCATTCCGCCCGGCGTCGTTAACGTGGTGCCGGGAGACGGCCCCGTCGCGGGCGCGGCGTTAGCCGCGCATCCAGACGTCGATAAAATCACCTTTACCGGCTCGACCGAGGTTGGGCGGGAAATTGTCAAAGCGTCGGCGGGCAACTTGAAGAAGCTGTCCTTGGAATTGGGCGGCAAGTCTCCCAACATCGTCTTCGCCGATGCGGACCTGGACGCCGCGGCCAAGGGCATGTTCATGGGGATTTTCTACAACCAGGGCCAGTGCTGCTCGGCCGGATCGAGAGTGTTTGTAGAGAAATCGAAGTTCGACGAACTGGTGGGCGCCCTCGTTGAGCGGGCCAAGACCGTGCGCCAGGGGCCTGGGCTCGATCCTAAGACCCAGATGGGACCGCTGGTCTCCAAAGAGCAGAAAGAACGGGTGCTGGGCTACGTCGCGGCGGGGAAAAAA
>JAGWJU010000121.1 GCA_028865585.1 Elusimicrobiota bacterium
GGCAGCGGCACCGTCAAGATTTCCAGCATTGTTTTTCATCTCGCCGGCACCGCGCCCTCCAACGCCGTCTCCTCCATCGCCCTTTACCGCGACGCCAACGGCGATGGAATTTTCGAATCAGGCACGGACGTGCAGATCTCAAACGCAGGCCAAAATTTCACCGCCGGAATCGCCACGGTCGCCTTCACCACGGCCGAGAACCTCACCACGGCCCCGAAAGACTATTTCGTGGTCTTCAACATCGACCCGCAAGCCCTCGGAGGAGACGCCCTGCAGGCTGAAATCTCAAGCACGACGGCCTTTCAGTTCTCCGGCCAGAACTGGAACGTGCAGGTCTCGACCACCCTGCCTTTCATTTCAAGCCAAACCGTCGTGGTCGCCTCGACCGCGACCGTCACCCTCACTCCCTACAGCAACGCCCCGACAGCCGCGTCTCCGGGCCAAAACAACGTTCCGGTTCTGAGGATCACCGGACAAACCGGCAGCGGCACCGTCAGGATTTCCAGCATTGTTTTTCATCTCGCCGGCACCGCGCCCTCCAACGCCGTCTCCTCCATCGCCCTTTACCGCGACGCCAACGGCGACGGGATCTTCGAGCCGGGAACCGATTCCTTGGTTTCCAGCGGGCTCGACGACTTCATCAACGGCGTCTCGACGGTGGATTTCACGTCCAGCGCCGCATCGGCCACCGTCGGCGGCAGCCCCGCCATTTTCTTCGCGGTCATCGGTCTTTCCGGCGGAGCGCCCATCGGCGACACCCTCGGCCTCCAGCTCAATACCACGGCGGACGTCGCGCTCTCCAACTCCTCCGACACCGTCTCGTTCTCGACCTCGCCCTTCGCCTCCGGCCTCTTTCCCATCGAGCTCGCCAACACCCTGACGGTTTCGCCCCAATCGCAGACGCCGGCCCAGCTCTTCCAGGGCGGCGAATACGCGGTGCTCAAGGCCACGCTGACCGTGGATTCGGGGCAGATGACCATCACGCAGATCGCCGTGCGCCGCGGCGGAAGCGGCCTGGATTCCGACGTGTCGGCGGTGAAGATTTACCGGGATCCGAGCCCTCCCGAAGCGTTTAACCCGGTCACCTTCAACCTGCTCGGCCAAGGCGCGTTCTCGGGCGGATTGGCCGACATCAGCCTCAACCAAACGCTCAGCTCGCCCACGACCTACGTCTACTACATTTCCTATGTCCTGAGCCCGACCGCCCAAGCCGGAGACACGCTCGCCGCCGACCTTTCCGCCCCCTCGGCCGTCGCCATCACCAATCCCATCGGCACGGTGGCAGGGCCCTTCCCTTTCGCTTCCAGCACGGGAACCATCGCAGCCACCCAAGCCGGCCTTGACGTTTCGGGACAAGACGCGGCTCCCGGAAGCCTGCCGCAGGGCGCGACCGCCGAGCAGATGCTCAATCTCCAGGTCAACACCACGCAGTATGTGCTCGCGCTTCAAGGTCTGACCGTCAATGCTCTCGGCACCGCCGCGGACTCCGACGTCGCGGAACTGCGGCTCTACAAGGACAATATCGGCAACGGCGTCTTGAACGTCTCCTCGGATACGGAGCTGGCGTCCTTAAACTCGCCGTTTCATGGCGGCGTCGCGTTCCTGAGCTTGAGCCCCTCGCTCGCCGTCGGCTCAGCGAAAACCGGCCTGATTCTCGCCGTCGACATCAGCTCCACGGCCAATTACAACGCGGACCTGGGGCTCTCCGTTTCAAGCGCGACCTCGATCTCGGTCAACTCGCCTAATTTCGTGGTCAACTCCGGCTTTCCCATGAACTCCAGCGTCATCCCCATTACCAAATCGCCGGACGTGCTGAGCGTGTCGCCGCAGAATCTCATCTCCTCGGGCGTCATTCAAGGCGTGGAAACGCCGGTCATGAAGATCACGGCCTGGGCCAGCCCCGCCTTCTCCGTTTGGAAGCAGGCCGACTTCACGCGCATAGGCACTCTACCGGACGCGGGAGTCGCGGCCGTCAAGGTCTATCTTGACGCGAACAACGACGGGGTTTGGGACGGAGCCGACGTTCTCATCGGAAGCGCCGCCGTCGTTTCCGGAGCCGCGGACGTCCAATTTTCCACGGCCCAAACCGTGGGCGTCTCCTCGAGCGTCTATTTCGTCACCCTGACCCCCGCGGTCAACGCCGCCATCGGAGACAGCGTGGGCTTGGCGCTTTCCGGAGCCTCGCAGCTCTCCGTCCTGTCGCCCGACTCGGTGTCCGGGGCCAATCTCCCCTTTCAGACGGCTTTGGCGCAAGTTCTTGACGGCCGCACGCCCGAAACGCCCGCAGCCACTTTGCCCAGCGGCCAATACGACGGAACTTTTGATTCGCTTTCCTTCGTTTGGACCTCCACCGTTGCGCTGGGCTCCATCAATTCCGCCTCTTACGCCATCGGCACCGCGCCCGGCGGGACCAACGTCCGCGGATTCACCCCGATTGTTCCCGTTTCCTCGACCGCCTACACCGCGACCGGACTGCTTTTGTTCACGGGCACGAGCTATTACGTGTCGGTCAAGGTCGGATCAAGCCTCGGCTTCACAAGCCCGACGGGAGCAAGCCCAGGGCAGCTTGTGGACACCACCGTTCCGCAAACGCCCACGCCGTTGTCTCTCACTCCGGGGCAGACCACGGTCATCGCCTCCTGGCCCGCCGCGTCGGCCGGGCCATCCGGAATCAGGGGTTATCTCCTTCAGTACATGAACCTCGATTCGCCGGTGTGGTACAACGCCAAGACGCAAGGGCAGACAGTGCAAGCCCAAGGGGTCTACGCCCCGCAGAGCTTGAATGTCTCCACTTCGGCGCTGGTCGCGCCCCCCGTGGGAGTCGACAATCTTCCCGCCGGCACTTATCTCTTCGAAGTTCCCAGCGTCAGCGGCGCGGGACTCCTAAGTTCGCCGTCAAGTCCGGTCCGGGTTCTCGTCGGCTCGACGCCGACCTCCGACTTCTCCAATCTTTCCTCCTATCCTAATCCTTTCGACTCCCGCAGCGGGCAAGCGACCATCGTCTACGATCTCGCTCAAAACGAAGACGTCTCCATAAAAATCTTCGACGTCTTCGGCGGCCTCGTGCGCGGCATGCATTACAGTTCCGGCGGGAACGGCGGACTGCAGGGAACCAACAGCGTTACCTGGGATGGAACCGACAATTCCGGCCGCAAGGTGTCCAAAGGCATCTACATCGCGGTCTTCCAGTCCGGCGGCGGAAAGACGACGTATAAAATCGGGGTGATCCACTGATGCCCCGGGCCCGCGCCCATCCGATCGGCCGATTGCTGCGGCAATCCGCAACCGCCGCTCTTTTCTACCTATCGCTCATTCCGGCGATGCCGGCCGGAGCCCAGCAGAGTCCGGCCGGCAGTCCCGGGCAGATCTTCGACTACGGCGGCGGCGCGCGCGCCCTGGCCATGGGCGGCGCCTTCACCGCGGTCGCCGGGGACGCCGAGTCCATCGCCTACAACCCGGCGGGCTTGGCGCTCTTGAGCGCTCCCGAGGCGACGCTCATGCACCAGCAGCTCTTCGGCGGCGCCTCCTACGACATGATCGACTACGCGCGGAACTACAAGCGCATTCCGGGCAGCTGGGGCGCCGAGATCATCCGCTTCGGCGTTTCCGGAGCGCAAGGGCGGGACGCCCTCAACAACCCGACCGGATCCTTCAGCTGGTCCGAAACCGCGCTGGACCTGGCCAGCGGCTTGCGCGGCCGGCTTCTCCCCGATTTGTCCCTGGGCGCGGACATGCGCTTGGACATGCGTTCGCTGGCCAACGCCTCGGACACGCTTTACGGCGCGAGCTTGGGCGCCCAATACGGCCCGCTGTTCAACGGCAAAGCGATGCTGGGCATGACGGTGCACAACCTCGCGAAATTCGCCCAAGGCCGGACGTCGGACTCCCTTCCCACCACGGTGAATCTTGGAGCATCCTACCGGCTTTTTGCCCCCCTTCTCTTAGCCTTCGATGTTTCTCAAAGCGGGATGCTCAACGTCGGCGGCGAATATACCTTGGGCTTCGCGGCCCTGCGCGCCGGCTACGGCAGCGACGGCATCTCCTTCGGCGCGGGGCTCACGTTCAAAAAAAATCTTTCGTTCGACGTCGCCATGCTGGAGAATTCCAACTTGGGCTTGGCGGAACGCGCCTCGCTGACCTACCGGTTCAGAAGCCGCAAGAAAGCGGCCAACCATCTTTCCGATTTTGCCGAGGCCCGAGTCAAAGCGGCCCTCAAAGAGCTTCAGAACCGCCGCTACGTGGCGGCTTCGACCGATTTTCAGGCCGCCATCGGCCTGGATTGGGAGACCTCGGCCGGCTGGCGCGACATGGCCCGGCGCTTAAAAATCTTGATCGACGCCATGAACCTGGAGAATCATCCGGAGGATCAGAAGGCGTTGGCGGAAAACAGCGAGGCGGCGGCCTTAGGATCGAAGGCCGTCGGCGCCTATCTTGACCGCCGCGAATCAGACGCCATGGTTTATGCGGACGTGGCCGCGGGCGCCTCGGGGCGCGCCGCCGCGTTCATGGCCCTGCTCGACGGGCTCTCCGCCGCGACCCGGCAGGAGGTCGTCGGCCGGGACATCATGGATCCGAAGTCCTTCATTGCCGATCGGATGGCGGCGATGCTCGACGACATTTACCGCCGCAAATTCGCGGCCGCGGAAGAGCTGGGCCGGGAGGCCGCTCTTGTCTCCCCCGATGACGCCGCGATCTGGATGCGCCTGGGCTCGGCCTATTTCGCGGACAACAACACGACTCAAGCCAGGCAGGCATGGGCGAAATCTCTCGCGCTCGCCCCCAACGGCAAGCTG
>JAGWJU010000122.1 GCA_028865585.1 Elusimicrobiota bacterium
GTGACCGCGGTCATCACCGGCATGGTGCCCTACAACAAAATCAACATCGACGCCCCCATCTCCCACGCGTTTTTGCAGGTGGGCTTGCCCTGGGCCCAGTTCCTGGTTTCCTTCGGAGCCCTGGCCGGCATCACTTCGGTGCTGCTGGTCATGATGCTCAGCCAGCCCCGCATCTTCCTGGCCATGGCGCGAGACGGGCTCATGCCGCCCAAGTTCTTCGCGGCCGTGCACGAAAAATTCAAGACCCCCTGGAAATCGACCATCCTGACCGGCATCGTGGTTGCGCTCCTGGGCGCCTTCATTCCGCTGCGCATCCTTGCGGAATTGGTCAACATCGGCACGCTTTTGGCCTTCGTCATGGTCTGCGCGGCCGTGCTCATCATGCGCAAGACCAATCCCGACGCGGAGCGGCCCTTCCGCTGCCCCATGGTCCCGCTCTTTCCCATTCTGGGCATCGCCTTCTGCCTGCTGCTGATGTTCTCTCTGCCCGTTGAGAACTGGATCCGGCTTATCGTCTGGCTCCTCATCGGCCTCGCCATCTATTGGTTCTACGGCCGTCACCACAGCGTCATGGCCCAGCACCGCCGCAAGCTCGCGCAGGAACCGCAAAATCCGGCCCCAGTCGCCTAATCCCGCTCCCGTGGCCAGCGCGCGGTCTTTGCTTCTGCTGGCACTCGGCCTTTTCGCCGCGGCGTTCGCCGCCCTCTGGGCCGCGGACTTGCTCGCGATCAAAAAGCGCCGGGCCCAAGGCGGGAGAGAAGAGCGCCTGCGCCCGGGCGGCATCGAGCTCCTCATCGGCTTCGTCACCAACTTCTTCGATACGCTGGGCATCGGATCCTACGCCCAACAGACCTCGCTCTTCAAGATTTTCAAGCTGGTCCCCGACGAGCTCATCCCGGGAACGCTCAACATCGGCGATACCGTGCCAACGTTCTTGGAGGCCTTCGCCTTCATGGCCGCGGTGGAGGTCGGCGCCAAGACGCTCATCCTCATGATCGGCGCCTCCATCCTGGGCGCGTGGCTGGGCGCGGGCGTGGTCGCCTCCCTCCCTAAGCGCAAAATCCAGCTCGGCATGGGCGCGGCGCTTCTGGCCGCGGCGGCGTTTTTCCTGATGTCGAACCTGGGCCTTTTCCCCGCCGGCGGCGCGGCGCAAAACCTGTCCGGCGCGCGTCTGGCGCTGGGCCTGGGCGGCAACTTCATCCTGGGCGCGCTCATGACCTTGGGCATCGGGCTCTACGCCCCCTGCATGGTGCTGGTCAGCCTCCTGGGCATGAACCCGCAGGCGGCCTTCCCCATCATGATGGGCTCCTGCGCCTTTTTGATGCCCGTGGCCAGCCCGCAATTCATGCGCAAGCGGCGCTACAGCCCGGGCACGGCGCTGGCCCTGGCGCTGGGCGGCATCCCGGGCGTGCTCATCGCCGCCTACATCGTCAAATCCTTGCCCTTGAAAATTCTGCGCTGGCTCGTCATCGCGGTCGTCACCTACACGGCCGCCGCCATGATCCGCTCGGCGGCGGCGGGAGACTAAAAACCCATGCACTCGGAAGGCAAGCGCGCCCTAAATCTGTTTGATTTATCGTGCATCGGCATCAACGCGATCGTCGGCTCGGGGGTTTTCCTTTTCCCCGGTCTTCTCGTCGGATTTCTCGGGCCCGCCTCCATCATCGCCTTCGGCTTGACCGGGCTCCTCCTCATCAGCGTGGGCCTCTGCTACGCCGAGGCGTCGTCTCATTTTCAACAAACCGGCGGCAGCTATCTCTACGCCTGCGAGGCCTTCGGCCCCGGCGTCGGCTACGGCATCGGCTGGATGTCCTGGATTACCCAGATTTTCAGCGGCGCCGCCGTGGCCAACGGCATCGCGGCCTACCTGGGGCACTTCAATCCGGCCTTCGGCGGAATCTGGGCCGCGAAAATCGTCGCCATCTGCGTTCTTTCGGCCCTCTACGCCATCAACTACCGCGGCGTGAAGCTCGGCGCCTGGACTTCGGATTTCTTTACCGCGGCGAAGCTCATCCCGCTGGGATTCTTCGTGCTCCTGGGCCTGCCGCACATCACGGCGGCCTTCTACCACCCTTTCGCGCCGCACGGCTGGAAGCCGCTCGGCGAAGCCTGCTTCCTCGCCTACTTCGCCTTCCAAGGCTTTGAATCCGTCCCCGTGCCGGCGGGAGAAACCCGGAATCCCGAAAAAAACATCCCCCTGGCCATCATTATTTCCCTCTCCCTGGCGGCGCTGCTCTATATGGCCGTACAAGCGACGGCCGTGGGCTTGACGACGAATCTGGCCGGATCCACCAAGCCGCTGGCCGACGCGGCGAGCGCGGGACTGGGCCCGATCTGGGCCGTCGTCATGGTGCTTGCCGCGCTCGTCTCCACCGCCGGCTACAACGCCGGATCAGCCATCGTCACGCCGCGTTATCTTTTTTCACTGGCCGAAGACGGACACCTGCCCCCCGCCTTGGCCAAGATTCACGCGAAATTCCAGACCCCATACGTCGCGATCCTGGCCAACGCCGCGGCCGTGTTCACTCTGACGATATTCCTCAACTTCAACAAGCTCGTGGACTTCAGCAACGTCGTGGTCTGCGCGCAGTACGTTTCCACCTGCGCTGCCGTGCCCTTCCTGCGCCGGCGCCGCCGCCACATGCATCATGTCGGCAAAGGCTGGCGCCTGCCCGGCGGCCTGCTGATCCCGATTGCGGGCGTCGCCACGACCCTCTGGCTGGGCTCGCAGGGCGGCGTGCAGCAGATTTGGTGGAGCCTCGCGATTCTCGCCTTCGGCTACCTCTTGAAGGCCCTGTGGCCGAAGTTCGTTCCCCCTCAAGGGGAAACGGCCTAGTCGCCGCATAACAACGGTCTAGGCCCTTTTCCCGGGCGGACTAGGACCAGCGGCCCATGAATCCGCACCCCGTTCGGGCTTATAATACATGGAATGCCGAACCCATGCCTTTGCGCCTCTAAAACCGTCCCTACGCGTTCGGACGCCCGAAATTGAACGCGTCGCCCGGAATTCGCTATAATCTCATATCCCCGATGATTAAAAATCTCGTCTCAAATTGGCTTGCGGCCGATAAAAAACCCGACGGCTGGACGGAAAATCTCAAGCCGTCCCGCCAGCCGGCCCACGCTCACGCCGATGCCCCGAACGATCTTAAAGAAAGCATCGTCCGCGCGCAAAATTCCCTTTTAAGCATCCAGAACCAGGAAGACGGCTACTGGTACGAGCCCTTGCGCGCCGACACGACTCTGGAGTCGGACACCGTCATGCTGCTCAATTTCTTGGGCCAAGGGGATTCCCCAAAAATCCGCGGTCTGGCCGATCATATCTTGAGCGAGCAGCTCCAAGACGGCGGCTGGCCCATCTATCGCAACGGGCCCGCCGACATCTCGGCCACGGTCAAGGCCTACTGGGCGCTTAAATTCGCCGGGCATTCCCCCGCCGAGCCGCGCATGGCCGCGGCACGCCACCGCATCAAGGAGTTGGGCGGCATCCACAAGGTCAACACCTACACCAAGTTCTACATGGCCGTCTTCGGCCAGTACGACTGGCGCGGCGTGCCCACGATTCCGCCCGAACTCATGCTTTTCCCCAAATGGTTCTATTTCAACATCTACCAAGTCTCGTCCTGGACGCGCTCCATCGTCATTCCATTGAGCATCGTCTGGGCGACTCAGCCGAAGATTCAATGTCCCCCGCACGCCGTTTTGGACGAACTTTTCCCCGATTCCCGACGCCATGTGCCGCTGAAGGAGGCCGTTGCTCCGCACGGCGTGATTTCCTGGACCTCTTTTTTCCTCCTTTGGGACAAGGGGTTGAAAACCATCGAGGGCCACGGCGGCCACTGGATCCGCAAGTGGGCCCTGCGCCTGGCCGAGGACTGGGTTTTGGAGCGCCTGCAGGACTCGGACGGACTGGGCGCCATTTACCCCGGCATCGTCAACACCATCATGGCCATGAAGTGCCTGGGCTACCCGGACACGGACCCGCGACTAAAGGAGCAGATGCGCGCGCTGGAATTTTTGGAGGTCCCGGGCTCCAAGCTCGAGATGCAGCCCAGCTGGTCTCCGGTCTGGGATACCGCGATTTCCGTCATCGCGCTGGCCGAGTCGGGCTTGGCCAGCGACCATCCCGCCCTGGTCAAGGCCACGCGCTGGATGATCTCCAAAGAGGTCAAGATCGCCGGCGACTGGAAGGTCAACAACCCGCAGGGCCAGCCGGGCGGCTGGTACTTCGAGTTCAACAATCCGTTTTATCCCGACGTCGACGACAGCGCCATGGTCATGCTGGCCCTGCGCCACGTGCACTTGGAAGAGCCGCTCTCCCAAGCCCGCGAAAAAGCCTGCCTGAGGGGCCTCAATTGGGTGCTCTCCATGCAGTGCGAGGACGGCGGCTGGGCCGCCTTCGACAAGGACAACACCAAGGCAATTTTTACGAAGATCCCCTTCGCCGACCACAACGCCATGATCGATCCGCCGTCCGTCGACATCACCGGGCGGGTGCTGGAGTTTCTGGGCTACGTCGGCTACGACCGGAGCTACGCCTGCGTGGAAAAGGCGGTGCGTTTCATCCGCGAGGATCAGGAGGCGGACGGCTCGTGGTTCGGCCGATGGAACGTCAACTACGTCTACGGCACCTGGCAGGTCCTGCGGGGCTTGGCCGCCATCGAAGAGGATATGAGCCAGCCCTACATTCAGAAGGCCGTGGCGTGGCTCAAATCCGTGCAGAGGGCGGACGGCGGCTGGGGCGAGACCTGCGAGACCTATGCGGATCCCTC
>JAGWJU010000123.1 GCA_028865585.1 Elusimicrobiota bacterium
CTGGCGGTGTTGAGTCTGGGCGTGACGCCGCGCAGGCTCCAGACCAAAGAGGCGTTCTTGAACCAAAAGTCCTTGTCCTTGACCTCCGAAACCGTGATGCGTCCGGAGGTGGCGGGAAAGCGCTTGGGGATGTGGTACTTGAAAAAGGCGACCCAATGGCGTTCGGGAGACGGCGGCGCCGCCCGGGAGCGCTCGCGCCTGAGCTGGGAGAGGTAGGCGGCGACGTCGACGGTGAGTTGGCGCGCGTGGCTCCAGCGCAGCGGGCCGAACCACGCCCGCAGGTAGATGCGCTCGGGCCGCGCCACGTTCGCGATGTCGCCGCTGGCGATGACGCGGGTCCCCTCCCAGTCGCAGGAGAGCCTACGGATCGCCAGGCGGCCGCGGGCCAAATTCGCCTGCAGGGACGCGTCCGTCAGCGAGTGGCCCAAGGCGCGCAGGGAGCCCTGATCCGCGGAGAGGGAGAACTTCGAGAAATTGCCGGAGGCGGAGGCGGTGAGGAGGCCGGCGGCGATGGTGAAGGGCTTTACGTGCGCGGAAAAATCCTCGAGTCGGACATCGGCCCGGTCCGCGCGAAGGCTGGTCCAGGGACCGCTGAGTTCGGCGTCGGCCGCGAGCTTGCCGCGCACATCGTCTCGGGCGAGGCCTGGGGCCAGGAACGAGAAGTTCTGCAGGGGCGCGGAGGAGACCTGCACGCGGGCTTGAAGGCTGAAGGGCGCGGACGAGAAGTCGACCGTCCCGCTGGCGTGGGCGGAAAAGGCCTGCGCGGCCATGTCCAGGTCTGAGACGATCATCCGTCGCGCCGAGGGGAATTCCAGGACGAAGCTCCAGCGGCTCTGCGGCCAGGGGAAGGCCGCGGACCTGCCGGTCTGCGCCGAGAGCCAGGACTGGCTCAAGGCCGGCGCGAGAAAATGCCCCTGGATCGTGGGGTGGAGAAAATCGCGCAAGGCCAGCCGCCCGCTGAAGATCGCGCCGCCGACCGAGACGGAGGCCTCGTTGGCGGTTGCCGTCGCCGAGGAGAGGTTGAGCCCGTCCAGGGAGACGGTTCCCGAGAGCGCGCATAAGGCCGTGACTTTGCTGCGCTTGAACTGGAAGGAATTGGCGAAGGACGCGGAGAACGGGAAGGGCAGGCGGGCGTCGGGGCTCCTGATCGTCATGTCCAGGCCGCTGACGGTGATGACGCGCCCGCGGTAGCGGTCGTCGATGATGACGGCTCCGTTTTGGATCACGGTCTTGCCGGCGTAGAGCGAGACCGGCATGGAGAAAAATGGCGCGGCCGGGGAGCGCGCCGGCTCGGTGGAATGGATGATGTCCGAAAAGCTCCAGCGTCCGTCTTTCTCTCGCACCAAGCGGATGACGGGGCGGAAAATGCGCACGGTCTTGATTTCCAGGCGCCGGCGCAGCAGGGGCAGGATTTTAATCGTGACGATCGCGCTCTCGCCGTCGAGCAGGTCGCCCTCGCCGGGGGTCTTGTTGGCGATTTCAACCGCGGAAATCTTGATGCCCTGCGGCGCCAGGACCACCTGGCCGATGGAGACCGGACGGTGCAGGGCGTCCTCCAATTGCTGGACCATCACGGTTTTAATCCGCGAGGAGCCGGCCAGACGGGGGAGAACGATGTAGGCTGCGGCCGCGAGCAGCAGGAGCAAGGCCAGGAAAATCACGCCCAGGCCGTTGACGAGAAGCACGGCGACGCGCCAAGCGAACCGAAAATTGCGTCTCTCGCCGGGCTCCCGCATGAAGGGAATTTTAGCTATTTTCGCAGCGCCAGTTGGAGCGCGGCCGCGGCGACCAGGGGCATCCAGAGGTTGTCGTTGAACCAGGGCGTGACCGGAGCGTACTCCACTGCGGTCGCGGCCGCGGCCGCGAACAAGGAGGGCGCCCAGCCCAGTCCCAGGAAGAGGCCCACGCCCAGGCAGGCGGCTAGGCAGGAGAGCGTCCCTTCCAAGGTCTTGCCCGGGCCGATGGCGTGGCGGCCCAGAGCTTTTCCGCCCAAAGCCGCGGCCGCGTCGCCCAGGGCGGCGCAGCCCAGGGCGAAGGCCACCGCTTGGGGATTTTTCCCGAAGAAAGCGAAGGCCAACAGGCTTCCCAGCGTCGTGTGAAAGAGCGCGCTCACGCGCTCCTTCTCTTCAGGCCGGACGATGCGGGTAAAGGGCCGGAGGATGAGCCGGTTCCAAGCCGGAAAAAACAGCCGAGCGGCTTCGGCCGCGCCGACCGCGAGCGTCCAGAGCGCCATCCAGAACAGCGTGCGCTTAAGCCCCAGGGCCCGGTAGAAGATGTAATAGAGGAGCGACATGAGGTGGAAGATTTTGCGCGGCATTTCGCGCAGGAGTGAGGAGGCGCTCATGCGCGCAGGCTCCTTAAGGCCCGTCCGCCCAGCGCCGCGGCCGCGAGCCAGAACCTGGCGCCCAACGACCAAGACGAGCGTACGGTCGCCAGGAAAAAGACCGAGCGGGGGAAAAGAGCTCCCGCCAGACCCAGGATGATCAGGCCGTTAGCCGCGGCAATGGCGGAGAGGGAGAAGACCACGCCGCCCGCGGCGTGCAAGTCCGGCTGGGAGAGGTCCCAGACGTATTCGACGGTCTTGGTCAAGTGGAACGCGATGGTCAGGCCGACCAGCGCCAAAAACGGAGCCGACGGGAGGCCGGGCTTGAAGGCCGCAGCGATTCGCCACGCTAGGAGGGCTGCGGCGGTGTAGACCGGCAGGCAGTAGGGGGCCAGGGCGATGAAAGAGTTGCTCTTGTCCAAATCAACGTGGCCCGAGCGTCGGCCCACGTGAAAGGCGAAGATCTTCGCGCCGAAGAGCCAGGCGGCCAGCGCGTGGGAGAGTTCGTGTCCGAAGATGTAGATGCGCCGCTGGGCCGCATCGTAGAGGCGCGCCGGCCCGCTTCTCGGGGGAAAAAAGCGGGCCGCCAGCC
Source organism: Elusimicrobiota bacterium (assembly GCA_028865585.1). Lineage (GTDB taxonomy): Bacteria > Elusimicrobiota > Elusimicrobia > UBA1565 > UBA9628 > JAGWJU01. The sequence continues at coordinate 2,916 of JAGWJU010000123.1, forward strand.
AGGCCAGGGCGGCGCAGGCGAATCCAATGGAGAAGGGCGCGGCTCCGGCGCGGTCCGCGGCCAGGAAGAGGGCCTTGAGCGCTGCGGTCAGGAGGGCCGCCGCGAAGGGCGCCAGCGCGGCTCCGATGATCCAGAAGATCACCGGCTACTCCAGCATGTAGTCTTTGTAGGAAATTTTTTTGGCCGCAAGCTCTTTTTTCCAGAGAGCCTTGGCCTTGGGCATCTCCGCCCGGCACAGGCGGGTCCAATGATTCTCGGGCGGGGAGAAAAGCTCCGCGCCGGTCTCGAACCAGACGTAGGCGTACTTAAGCGAGCTTTCGGAGAGGGCCTGATCATGCCGGATTTTGGCCAAGGCGCTCTTCTGTTCGAACTCGTCCTGGCCGATGCTTCCCGACGCGCGCTCCTTTTCGAGCGCGGCTTCCTGCCGGGCCAGCACGCCGTCATAGTAGGTTTTCTTGAGCGCGGGATTCTGCGCCCAGCGGAGATATTTCTCGCCTTCCTGATAGGCCGCGCGCGCGCGCAGGTCCAAATCCAGGCGGACCAGGCCGTAGACGGCGGCGGCGCACGCGAGCGCGGCGGCCGCGGCGCGCAGCGGCCGGCTCATGCTCCGGTCTTGACGCCTAGGGCCTTGCGCACGGCCTGCACCAGGCTCGCGATGCGCAGGGGCTTCTGGAGGAAATCCTTCACGGCCGGCTCCCGGCGCAGGGCCTCCTGGCGTTCCTGATCAAGATGCTGGCCCGTGACGGCGACGACGGGGATGTGGCCGCTGCCGGACTCCCGCAGGGCGCGCACGACGGCGTGGCCGTCCATGCCGGGCAGCAGGAAGTCGAGGAGAATCAAATCAGGCTTCAATGCCTGCGCCTTGCTCAGCGCCTCCTTGCCGTCGGTGGCGCGCTCGGTCCTAAAACCTTCCTTGCGCACCACATGCTCCATCAAGTCGACGATGCTCTCATCATCGTCGACGATGAGCACCAGCTTTTGCGCAGCCGCGGATTCATCGCTCATGCAGGGGCTCCCATCCGGGGTATTGTAGGATTAAACAATAAGCGCGGCGGCCGTTCAATGGGGCCGCGCGCGCGGCGGCGGTTTTTGCGGCAGGATGCGCGCGAAGAAGAACTCGTCCAGCGGAGCGCGGCTTAAGGCGTAGGGCAGGAAGCCGAAGACGCTGGAGTAGAACCCGGCCTCGCCGCTCCGGGCGCTCATCAGGCGCAGGGGCAGGGGATTTCCCCAGTCGATTTGCTTCGCGTCGATGAGGACGCGGCGGTCCGGCGTCAGCTGGTTCGAGTTGACCTGGCTCCAGACGACGGCGTCGCCCGGACGGGCCTGGCTCCAGCCGCCGCGCAGGGCGTCGAGCTCGCGCCCGCCTTCCTGCTCCACGTAGTATTGCAGGCCCCACTGGGACGTCGTCCACAGCCGTCCGCCCGCGGCGGGCAGAGTGGCGGCCAGCTGAGCCGCCTGCCGCTGCGCGTCCGCGTAGCAGCTGTCCACCCAGGCCAGGCTCAGGCTCAGGGCCAGCGTGGCCCCGAGGCTTAAGGCATACAGGGCGGCCAACGGCTTCCGTTCCAGTTTGCGCTCCAAGAGTCCGGCCCAGGCGAAAATCAAGGGAGGGACCAAGAGCGCCGTGACCCGGGCCATTACCGACCAGTACGCGAACGCCTCCATGAGCAGCACAGCGCCGGTCCAGGAGAGCCACAGGATTTGTCCGGCATCCCGCGTCCGCTGTTCAAGAATCCGGGCCATTCCGTATAGCGCGGCGAAAGCCATGGCGATTCCCGTCGCGCGGGCAAGAAGGGTGGGAGCCGGCCCGGCCGCGTCCCAGAAAGGAATG
>JAGWJU010000124.1 GCA_028865585.1 Elusimicrobiota bacterium
TTTTTGCCGTGTTTCCTCAATGAGCGCTTGGAAGTCATTCCGGGACAATATGGAATCTCTGCTTTCGCTGATTCGACGGTAGAAGCGTTCAACAGGGACGAAGGCATGGACGGCAAGAAGAATTCCCCAGAGCGGCCGGGGATCTGGTCGGACAGGCGAATGATAAAGCGGCGAGTGAGCATTGTGAAGCAACGGATCAAAATAAGAGATAAGGTTGATTTTATTGTGCTGGAATTCATGAATGAGGGCCGTGGCCATCACCAAAGGATCGGGATGGAGCGTTAGGTAAATCGTTCCAATAGCTTCTCGGTAGGAGGCTGAAAGGTGGCGGCTTGGATCGTATCCAACGGGAATAATTCGATCGATTAAAAGGGAAAATTCTTCGTTTAATTCCGGCCAAATGCGGTTTATGAGCGAAAAGGCCGTGCGTAAGCTTTCAAGCCATTCGTTGATTTTCCGCCCGCCCCAATCGGGCTTATTTCCGGATTTTTCAGGATGAGCTTCTTCCATGCAAAGAGGGTTTGTATCATCCGTGGTCAATCGAAGACCCGGCGCAATAATCCATGGGGGCTCATGCGGATCTGCAATCTCCTCCGCAAGTCTGGATAAAATATTGGTCATGGGATGCGGAGTGGGTTGTCCCTGCCCTGTCCAGGAATCTCGGGCCGAAAAACACCAGATAATCGGGGTCACACCGGAAGATTTAAGGCACGAATCGAGGTGCTGAGGGTTATTGAGCAGAGCTTCTCTTATCCTAGTCAGAGTTTCTCGCTCTGCCGGCGCATGGCTGATGGCGCCGGACTTTGCGGCGGTCAGTATTTTATGAAGTGTCATCCGTCGGAAGCGATGCAAGCGATGCTTGAGAGAGATGTGGTCGGGCTCTGGAAAGACCATGCCTATTGGTGGGGCGGCTTCAGGAGCCAAAGTCATGCCGTAGGCGATACCTTCGTCACAAGCATCGATGCTTCCGGTTTGGGGAACCCGTAGCGCCGGACGTGCTCGACGTGGGCTCCGGCGCATTCGGAATCAAACCGGCAATTCCGGCAGGCCTTCCCTTTGATGAAGTAGCGGTTTAAGATAAAAAAATCCACGAAGTCCTTCATTGAGAGGTTGTCTCTATGTTCCAGCGCCGTAATCGAAGAAGCTTGAGAATCTCGGTTTAGGATGGTTTCCGCATGATCCGCCAAGCAGGGCGGAGTTGGATAGGCATCCAGCGATTTTTTCGCATTAAGTCCGGCGATATCGGCGCAGGGTTTTTCCAAAAAACAATGGGCGCAGCGGCCCCAGCAGTCCGGCTTCTTTCCGGAGCGGAGAAATTCTTCGAACATTTCACCCCGCCCTGCGTACTCATCGTGGAGTTTGGAGGGGGGTTGGATGAGGTCCTCGTAGCCCTCAAGATAGCGCGTTGGAAGCCGATTGGTCCATAGGACAATGTCTCCGCGCTTGGATAAGTCCAGGGCGCGATGGAGGTGCGGAAGTTCGGCCTCGACGTCGTAAAAAAGATCGCCGCGGTTTCGCCACGCGCTGCCGAAGGGAATGACTTGCAGAAGGTCGAATTCGCGCACGCCTTCGTTAATGAAGAATTCCATGGTTTCGCGAAGGTGCCGGATGTTGATTCTGGAAATGACGATGTCGACGCTGACTATAAGTCCCGGCACTTTAAGCGCGCGCCGAAGAGCCACGACCCCTTGGGCAAAAGAGCCCGGCGATCCGCTCTGCCGGTCGTGAATGGCCGGGTTGGGGCCGTGCAGGGAAAAGGTGATTTCGTTGAGGCCCGCTTCAACGGCGGCTTTCATGAATGGCTCGTAGCACAGTCGCCGGCCGTTGGTTACCGTTTGAATATGGGTGTAGCCTTTGCGTTTCGTTTCTCGGACGATATCGACGTAGCGAGGATGAATGGTCGGCTCTCCGCCGCTGAGCACCACGCGGGTCAGGCCTTTTTTGCGTCCGCGATCCAGGTTTTCCATGATGGCCTCGAAAGGCACGTTGGTGCCGTTCTGGGCCTCTTTATCAAGGCAAAAGACGCAGCGGTCGTTGCAGACGCGAGTCAGGCGCACCCAGTGCCTTTTGGTCGGCGGCTTCTGCAGGGAGGGATGAGGCGCGGCCTCGCTGAGGTCTTTGATTCGCGCAAATTCACGCGCGCCCATCCGTGAAAAAGAAATCTGGAATTTGGGGGAAGTTTCCGTGGAGAAGCTGATGCTTCGAGATTGGGCGAATGCTTTGCGTTGGGCGGTGGTCATGAACCCCGAGACTAAATCGGCAATCTGGCGCCTGTTGAGGGGCCCAATGTTCTCCATGAAAGAAAGTTTCCCGCCGCGCCGCACGATAGGGTGCAGTCCCGCTTCGAAGTGAGCGTCAGTAACGCCCAGGCGCTTCAGGGTTTCAAGCAATTGCGGGGATTTCATGCCGCGGCGTCCGCGAGAATCTGCCGGATTATCGGCTCCTTGGGGATGAAGACCGGCGCAAGTTCAGCCGGGTCATACCAAGAGCCCAGATCAAAAAGCCCCCCGCAGATCTGGTTGAGACTGCAAACTTTGCAAACGTCGGCTTTCAGGTGTTCGAAATTCGTTTGCCGCACGGTGCCTTTTTCATCCAAGAAATGAACGATGCGCTCTTCTCCTTTGACGATTTTGCGCGTTTCGGTGGAATGGGCCGCAAATTCAGCCATAAAGCAAAGCGGCACGCGTTCAACGCGGAAGGTGCGCCCGCTTTCATGAAGCAGCCGCATCGCTTTGTTGAGCGAAACCTCGAGATTGCGCAGCATCGGCGCGGTGTCTCGATTCGTTTCGGCGCGGCCCATCGATGGATCAAGATTGTTCCAAACGAAGTGGCGGATAAAGGGGAATTTTTGGATAAAAAACGCGATATTTTCGTGCAGATGGCCGCAGTTGAAGCTGTTGATGACGGTATTAATGTTGACGGCGATGTCCGAGTCCCGGCTTTGAAGTTCCCCGAGGTTGGCGAGGGCTTTTATCGCGCGCGTATGCGAGCCGCGGATGCCGGTCAGAAAATCTTCTACTTCATTTCGACAAGAGTGGATGGAGACGTGATAGTGCTTGAGACCCGCTTCGACGAAGCGCTTGAGCGTTCCCATGTCGGCAATTTGAGATCCGTTGGTGATCATTCGCGCATGCAGGCCTTTTGCGGCGGCGTAACGCGTAATTTCGGGGATATGAGGCGATAGGCTGGGCTCGCCTCCCGTTAAAATAATTCCGTGATACCCGCGCGCGGCGAAATCGTCAATCTGCTTTCGCGCGGTTTCCGGATCCAGCATGTACTCGCTTTCCGGATTGGAGCAGAATCGGCAGTACTGGTTGCAATGGCGGACAACTTGCATGTAACCCAAATTCGCCATGGCTATGAGGCGCGCTCCGGGCTGCGCTCGAAGAGGGTCGGGAAAAGTTCTTTCAGATCCGCCCCCGTCTTTTTCTCTCGGCGGTGAATCTCGGCGAGGCCGGGTTTGGCTTTGGGCGGCGACTGAAGCGTCGGCGCCGCTGCGGCGGCCGTGGCGGCGGCGGGCTGCGTTCGGCCTAATCCGGCAAAAAATGAGCGGCTGAAGTCGGACGAAGACGTTGCATTTGAAAAAACGCCAAGGCCCAGTTGCCGCGCTCTTTCTACGGCGGCGGCTAAGTAGGGGGAGACTAATTCCTCTGCCGGGACAACGCGGGCGGCGAATTGGGCCGCTGTTCCCAGGGGCAGCGCTTCTTGGAAGTGGATGGCGGCGGCTCCGAGGGCGGCCGCGAGTTCCGCGATTTCCGGCAGATTCCTGAAATTTGAGCGCGTGATGACCGCGGTAATTCCGAATTTGATGCCGAGATTTTTAGCGTTCTTGAGCCCGGCCAGCGTCTGAATCCAACTGCTATCTACGCGTGTGTGGTAGTCATGCATGGCGGCGGTCGAGCCGTGGAGGGAAACGTCCATCCCGTCAAGGCCGGCTTCGGCTAATTTCGCTGTAAAATCCTGATAGGCGAGCCTGCGCCCATTGGTCTGGATGATGACGCGGTCTGCGCCCAGCGTCTTGGCTTGCGATATCCATTGCGGCAACTCGTCATACAGAGTGGGTTCTCCGCCGACGAAGGCGATAGCGGCGGCCGGATTCTTTTTGGTAATGGCGGACTGTAAGGTTTTTAAGATGTCGTCGCCGGCTGGTGCGGGTTGGGAAGAACGCAAAGCGCCCTGAGCGCAGAATAGGCAGGTATTATTACAAGCAAATCCCGTATTAATTAAATGCAGTTTGCTCCCCATTTTTTATAAATTTATGGAAATAGAGCGGCGGCGATTCTCCTAATTACGGACAAGTTCCAGTCTACCAAGAAACTGGTCTTAACTCAATAGCCCTTACCGGGCCGCAACGTAATCTTCTATGGATGCGGCCCGGTACTGGGCGCCTCCAGCGCCCGGTATGGTAAAATTTCGGCTATGGAAAACAAGGAATTCAAGACAAAGCGGGCTACCTTCGGCGCGGGGTGTTTCTGGTGCGTCGAGCCCATCTTCCGGCAGGAGCCGGGCGTCGTCGACGCCGCCTGCGGCTACATGGGCGGCCGCACCAAGAATCCGACCTACGAGACGGTCTGTACCCACACCACAGGCCATGCAGAGGTTGTCCAAGTTGAATATGACCCAGCCAAAGTGCCTTATGAGCGGCTCTTGGAAGTGTTCTGGGCTAATCATGATCCG
>JAGWJU010000125.1 GCA_028865585.1 Elusimicrobiota bacterium
ACGAAGGTCGCCGCGCAGAGCGCCGAGCAGAACAGGGCCGCGGAGTTTTTGCTCTTGTAGCGCAGGCCGATGAAGAAGGCGGCGAGATAGGCGAGGGAATCCGGGTGGAACTCGCGCCTCGGCAGAAGCCCGCTTTTAAGGAGCATGTCCGCCGAGGGGGGATAATTGGCCGCGAGGTAGGGCAGGCTCACCAACGCGGTGAGCGCGAAAGAAGCCCACAGGCTCCAGGCCGGCTTCTTGTCTCGGAGCGAAACGGCCAGGGCGAAGACGCCCGAAGCGATGACGTAGCTCGACCAAACGTCCATGCGGATGTAGGCCAGCAGGCCGCCCAGAACGCCGCTTAAAACCGTCCAGCGCGCCGTCCGGCTGTCTTCGGTTTTGGCCAGCCAGAGGCCGGCCAGGAACAGGAACGCCCAGGTGAGCCCCGGCCGAGGCAGGCGCAGCACGCCCTCGGTCCGGCCGTAGGACAGGAGCGCCCAGAGGTCGTGCCCAAGGACGCGGCCCAAGCCGCCGCGCCAAACGAGGTCGCTCGTAAAAAGGAAGGTAAGGATGTAGCTGAATCCGGTGACGAAGGCGGCGCAGAAAAAAGAGAGCGGGGGGTAGTCCGTCAGGCGGTTGGCCATCACGTAGATGAGCAAAAACCAGGCGAAGCAGCACAGAAAGCGCGCCAGAAGCCAGGCGTTGTCGACGCCGCCCGCGGCGGCGTCGAGGCCGCCCAAGATGAGGTACGTCAGCCGATCGATGGCGAACTGGCTCCAGGTGCGGTTGGTCCGGATGTAAGGGTCGAACGCCAGGAGATGGTGGGCTTGATCGTTGGCCCGGTCGGCGTAGCCCAATCCTTCATACGCCGTCTCGGTGCCGTACCAGCCCAAGAGCGTGAACGGGCCGTTGTCGGCCCAGCGCGCGGCGGCCTGGGGATAGTGCTCCTGCCAGGCGGCGCGCCAGGCCATCATGAGGGGGTAGCCCGCGCAGAGGGCGCAGGCCATGGCCAAGGCTCCCATCCAAGGCCTTGCGCCGGCCTTTTTATCCATATGAAGGCTATATTATAATAGAGCCCGCATGAGAATCTTGATCACCGGCGGCGCCGGCTTCGTCGGAACGAGCCTGGCTGAGGCCTTTATAAACGAGAATCCGCGCGCGCGAATCGCGATTTTAGACAATTTAAAGCGCCGGGGCTCGGAGCTCAACGTCGCGCGCTTGAAGAAACTGGGCGCGGAGTTCGTCCACGGCGACGTGCGCGTCAAGGAGGACCTCTTCGCCCTGCCCGGCCGCTTCGACCTCATGATCGAGGCCTCGGCCGAGCCCTCGGTCCAGGCCGGCGCCGGCGGAGATCCCAATTACGTCCTGCAGACCAACCTCGGCGGAACCCTCAATTGCCTCGAGTTCGCCCGGCTGCGCGTCGGAGCCATGGTGTTCTTGTCCACCTCGCGGGTCTACGCCATCGACTCTCTGCGCGCCGTGCGCCTTAAGGAGACCGCGGGGCGCTTTGACGTGGCGCCCAAGCAGAGCCTGCCGGGCGTAAGCCGCGCCGGCATCGCGGAGGGCTTCCCGACTGACGGGGCGCGCTCGTTCTACGGGGCCACCAAGCTTTGCTCCGAGATGATGATTCAGGAATACTGCCGGGCCTACGGCCTGAAGGCCGTCGTCAACCGCTGCGGCGTCATCGCCGGGCCGGGGCAGTTCGGCAAGACCGACCAAGGGGTCTTCACCCATTGGATGGCTTCGCATTACTTCGGCAAGCCGCTGTCCTATCTCGGCTTCAGGGGCGGCGGCAAGCAGGTGCGGGACATCCTGCACCCCCGCGACTTGTTCGCGCTCCTGCAAAAACAGCTGCGCGCCCTGCCGAAAATCAGCGGCGAGGTTTACAACATCGGCGGCGGGCGCGCCAACTCGGTCTCGCTCCGGGAGCTGACCGAGCTTTGCCGAGAGACCACGGGGCGCTCCATCGCCGTCGGGCGCGACCCCAGGACCTCGCCGGTCGACATTCCGCTTTATATTTCCGACAACGCCAAGGCCAAGAAGGCCTTCGGCTGGGCCCCGCGCGCGGATTTGCGCGCCGTGGCGGAGGAGATTCACGCCTGGCTGCGCGACAACGAGCGCAAGCTCAGGGAGGTCTTCGCTTAAATGTCCGTCGCCCTGGTGACCGGATCGTCGGGCCTCATCGGCAGCGAGGCCGCCAAGTTCTTCCACGACAAGGGCCTGGACGTCATCGGCGTCGACAACGACATGCGCAAGTACTTCTTCGGTCCGGCGAGCTCGGTCGCCTGGAAGACCGAGGAGTTGAAGAAGTCCTTGAAGCGCTTTACGCACCACGCGGCCGACATCCGCGACCAGGCCGCCATGGAGAAGATTTTCAAGGGCGCGGGCAAGAACGTCGCCGTCATCATCCACGCCGCGGCCCAGCCCAGCCACGATTGGGCGGCGCGCGAGCCCTTCACGGACTTCACCATCAACGCCAACGGCACCCTGACGCTCCTCGAAATGACCCGCCGCCACGCGCCCGAGGCCGTTTTTCTCTTCATGTCCACCAACAAGGTTTACGGCGACCGGCCCAACACGCTGCCCCTGGTGGAAAAGGAGACCCGCTGGGAGGTCGCGCCGCCGCACCCCTACGCCGAGCGCGGCATCGACGAGTCCATGTCCATCGACGAGTCCAAGCACAGCATCTTCGGGGCGAGCAAGGTGGCTGCGGACGTGCTGGTGCAGGAGTACGGCCGCTACTTCGGCATGAAAACGGGAGTCTTTCGCGGCGGCTGCCTGACCGGCCCCTCGCACTCGGCCGCGGAGCTGCACGGATTTTTAGCCTACTTGGTTCGCTGCGCCTTGACCAAGACGCCCTACGTCATCCACGGCTACAAGGCCAAGCAGGTCCGCGACAACATCCATTCCTACGATCTGGCCAACGCCTTCTGGCACTTCTACCAGAAGCCGGGCTCGGGGAAGGTCTACAACATGGGCGGCTCGCGGCACAGCCACTGCTCGATGCTGGAGGCCATCGCGCTCGTCGAGGAGTTGAGCGGCGAGAAGATTTCATGGACGCTTTCGGATCAGGCCCGCTCGGGCGACCACATCTGGTGGGTCAGCGACGTGAGCCGCTTCCGGAAGGACTATCCCGGCTGGAGCTACCGCTACGATTTGCGCTCGACTTTGGCCGAGATGATCGAGTCCATGCGCGGCCGCCTGAGCGAAGTGCGGGCGTGAAGCTCTCCGTCGTCATTCCCGCCCACGACGAGGAAGGCTGCCTCGAGGGCACCGTGCGGGCGCTGAGCCGGACTCTCGCGGCGGAGGGCATCGAACACGAGATTGTGGTGGTGGACGACCATTCCACGGACGGCACGGCGCGCATCCTGGAGGCGCTCAAGCCGCAGGTTCCGGGACTGCGCTCGGTACGCAACGAGTCCTCGCCGGGCTTCGGCCGCGCGGTGGAGGCGGGTTTGAAGGCCGCCACGGGCGGCGCCATGGCCGTCTATATGGCCGACGCCTCGGACGCGCCCGAGGATCTGGTGCGTTTTTTTCGGACCATGGAGAAAGACGGCGTCGACTGCGTCTTCGGCACGCGCTTTTCGCCGGAGTCCAAGGTCGTGGACTATCCCGGCTTGAAGCTCGTCATCAACCGCGCCGCCAACGCCTTCATCCGCGTCCTCTTCGGCCTGCGCTACAACGACGTGACCAACGCCTTCAAGCTCTACCGCCGCCACGTCATCGAAGGCGTGCAGCCCATCTTGAGCCCGCACTTCAACCTCACGGTCGAGCTGCCCTTGAAGGCCATCGTGCGCGGCTACAGCTACGCGATTGTGCCCAACTCCTGGACCAACCGCAAGACGGGCGAGTCCAAGCTCAAGATCAAGGAGATGGGCAGCCGCTACCTCTTCATCGTGCTCTACTGCCTCATCGAGAAGTGGCTCAGCCGCGGCGACTACGTGAAGAAGGCGCGGAGCGCGTCCGCATGACGGCCGGAGTCTCCGCCGTGGTCGTGGCCGGCGGCCGCGGCGAGCGCATGGGCCAGGCGGCCAAGGACGTGCCCAAGCCCATGCTGCCTTTAAACGGCAAGCCGCTTTTGGAGCATCTGCTGCTCTGGCTGAAAAAATCCGGCTTCTCCGCCGCGCATCTTTGCCTGGGCCACAAGGCCGAGACGGTGGTGAGCTACTTCGGCAAAGGCGAGGGCGTGGGGTTGGATTTGCGCTATCACTTGGAGCAGGAGCCGCGCGGAACGGCCGGAAGCGTCAAGGACGCCGCCAAAGACATTCCCGGCGCGGGCGATCTACTCATCGTCTACGGAGACCTGTTCGTCGACATGGACTGCGCGCGGTTTCTGAAATCGCATGCCGCGCACAAGGCCGCCGCCACTTTGGCCGTCATCCCCACGGATCATCCCTACGACTCGGATCTGGTCAAAATCGAGGGCGAGCGCGTGGCGGGCTTCTACAGGGCCAAGCCCGGCGAACCCTGCGAGAACTGGGCCGCGGGCGCGCTTTGGATCGTGCGCCGCGAACTCTTGGATCTGGTTCCGGCCGCGGGGCTCTGCGATTTCGGCAAAAACGTCTTCCCGGCGGCCGTCGCGCGCGGGCTGGAGCTCGCGGCCTACAAGACCGCGGAAACCCTGGCGGACTTGGGCACGCCGGAGCGCTGGGAGAAATTCACCGCCGCGCTCGGCGGCCC
>JAGWJU010000004.1 GCA_028865585.1 Elusimicrobiota bacterium
AGACCGCGGTCGAGCTCGCCCCCCTCGCCGGCACCATCCCCTACGAGATCGTCGCGGGCCTCACGCCGCGCGTGCCGCGGCTCTACCGCGGATGACCGCCCTCCTCGACGTCGCGGGCTCCTGGTTCCTCGAGCTGGCCGAGACGCTGGGCCGCGGGGCGATGCTGGTGCGCTCGACGGCCTTCTGGCTCTTCCGGGCGAGGATCGAGTGGCGCCAGACGCTCATCCAGATGGTGCGCATCGGCGTCGACTCCTTCCCGGTGACGGCGGCCACGAGCCTCTTCACGGGCATGGTGCTCGCGCTCGAGACCGGCTCCTCGTTCCGCAGCCTCTTCAACGAGCCGCTCTTCACCGGCACCATCGTCTCCTTCGCCATCGTCAAGGAGCTCGGCCCCGTGATGACGGCCCTCGTCGTGGCCGGCCGCGCCGGCGCCTCCGTGGCCGCCGAGATCGGCACGATGCAGGTCACCGAGCAGATCGACGCCCTCTACACCCTCGGGACCGACCCCGTGCGCTACCTCGTCATCCCGCGCGTGCTGGCTTTCATCCTGGTACTGCCCTTTTTGGTCGTCATCTCTGATTTCTCGGGCATCCTGGGCGGCTACCTCGTCGCCAGGGTCAAATACCAGATTCCGCCCTCCGTGTTCTGGCACGACATCATCGACACCATGCGCGTGCGGCACTTCATGCACGGCTACATCAAGGCCTACGTCTTCGCCGTCGCCGTGTCCCTCATCTGCTGCTACAAGGGCGTCACCGCGCGCGGCGGCGCCGAGGGCGTGGGCAAGTCCACCACCCAGGCCGTGGTGCTGAGCATGGTGGCCATCTTCGTGCTCGACTATCTGGCCACGGCCGTCCTCGTGGCCCTGGGGATCACGTGATCGAGGCCAAGGGCGTCGTCAAGCGCTTCGGGCCGCGCACCATCCTGCGCGGGGTGGACATTTCCGTCGCGACCGGGGAGACGTTGGTCATTATCGGGGGCTCGGGCTGCGGCAAAAGCACGTTTTTAAAGTGCGTGGTGGGCCTGCTGCGGCCGGAAGAAGGCGCCGTCACCGTTGACGGCCAGGACATCGCCAGGTGCGGCAATGAGGCGGAGGTGGCCGACTACCGCCGGCGCTTCGGATATCTCTTTCAGGAGGGCGCGCTTTTCGATTCCATGACGATTTGGGAAAACGTGACCTTCGGCCTGCGCTACTTGACCGACATCCCGCCCGCGCGCTACCGGCGCCTGGCCCGGGAGAAGCTCGCTATGGTCGGCTTGAAGGACATCGAGGATTTTAGGCCCGCGGAGCTTTCCGGCGGAATGAAAAAGCGCGTAGCCCTGGCGCGCGCCATCGCCGCGGAACCCTCCTATATTTTGTATGATGAGCCCACGACGGGCCTTGATCCCATCATGTCCGATGTGATCAACGACCTAATCCTGGATCTCCAGAAACAGCTCAAGGTAACATCCATCGTGGTGACCCATGACATGAAGTCGGCCTACAAGATCGCCAGCCGCATCGCCATGCTTCACGAGGGCCGCGTCCTGGGCCAGGGCTCTTCGGACGACTTCAAAGCCAGCGCCGACCCGCGCATCCACCAATTCGTCAACGGTCTTTCGCAGGGCCCCATCAAGATGAAGCTCAAGGACTACGAGCCAGACGCCGCGGAGGGCGCCTAAACGGTGATTTCCACCGAAGCCAAGGTCGGCGCCTTCCTGCTCATCGGGGCGGTGTGCTTCGCCACGGCGGTTTTTCTGCTGGGCGACTACACCTTCCAGCGGCGCTATCCCATCTACGTGGACTTCCAAGACGTGGCGGATTTAAGCAAGAATTCGCCGGTCAAGCTCGCGGGCGTCGAGGTGGGCCAGGTCTCCGACATCGAGCTTGAGGGCGGCGTGGCGCGGGTCACGGCTTCCATCCGCCGGGGCATCCCGGTCTACAAGGACGCCCAATTCGAGGTAGGCTCGACCGGCGTCATCGGATCTAAGTATCTGCAAATCGACCAGGGCCATCCGGACGCGGGCATCCTGCCCGAAGGCGCCGAGGTCAAAGGCATGAGCCCGCTCTCCATCGAAAAACAGCTCACGGACGCGCTCTCGGGCGTTAAGTCCCTCATCACCGAGCTGGATGCCAAAGGACCCGACGGCCGTACCTTGATCGGCAACCTGCGGGACACCGTGGCCAACGTGCGGGACCTGACCGCGAACCTCGACGATCTCGTCGCCACGGACAAGCCGCACCTGGACAAGGCCATGGCGCGCGCCGACGACATCACAGCCAAAATGGACACGCTTTTGGCCCAGACCAACGACGTCATGGCCAGCCTCAATTCCAACAAGGGTGCGGTGGGCGCGCTCCTGCACGATCCCAAGGTCAAGGCGGACGTCACCAAGACGCTTGACTCCGTCCAGAAGGCCGCCGCGAACGTCAACGACGTCATCAGCCGCATCAACCAGTTCCGGGTCTATTGGAACTACGATTGGCGCTATGCCTCGGCCCTGGGCGCCTCGCACTCGGACCTGGGGCTCAAGATCGAACCTCGCGACGGCCGCTACTACTACATCGGCGCCGAGAACATCGGCAGCCCGTCCAACGCTCCCATCAGCGGCGATTATGAGAAGTTGAACACCGTCGACGCGCTTTTGGGCTTCACCAAGGGTCCCTTCGACATCGCCTTCGGCTCCATCCGCTCCGCGGGCGGCGCGCGCCTGAGCGTGACGCCGTTCTACAAAGATTCCCTCGGGAAGAGGTTCTCGGTCTTCGCGCAGGGCTATAATTTCGGGCGCAACATCGTCATCAACGGGCGCCGCTTCGACCACCCCGAGTATGACGTGGGAGTGCTGGCCCGGGTGCAGAAATATTTCTGGATCGGCGCGCGCGTCGACGATCTGCAGACGGTCAAGACTTTCGAGACCTGGCTGCACGTCAGCTTCGAGGACCGGGACATCGCGTCTCTCTTCGGCCTGGCCGTCACCGGGGCCTCCGGCATGAAGGGCCGCAGCAAGTCCGGCGGCACGCCCTAAGGGATGCCCGGCCATGGCAAGGCTCAAATCCATTTATCGCTGCCAGGAATGCGGCTACTCGGACCCCAAAGGCATGGGCCAATGCCCGTCCTGCTCGGCCTGGAACACCATGGTCGAGGAGGCGGTGGAAGCATCCCCGGCCAAGGCGGCGCGCCGCCAACTCGCTGAAGGCGCCGCCTCCGCGGTCGCGACGCTCTCCGATATCCGCGCCGAGACGGAAGTCCGCACGCCCACCGGCCTCGCCGAGCTTGATCGGCTTTTGGGCGGCGGCATCGTCCCGGGGCAGGTCAGCCTCGTCGCCGGACCCCCGGGCATCGGCAAATCCACGTTGATGCTCCAGGCCGCGGCCGCCCTGGCCGCGCCGGGCCGCAAGATTCTCTACGTCTCCGGAGAGGAGTCGCCTCTGCAGGTCTCCGCGCGCGCAAAACGCATCGGGGCCGCGGCCCAGTCGCTTTATTTCCTGGCCGAAACGGATTTGTCCAAGATTCTGCGCGCGATGAGCGATCTGAAGCCCTGGGGGATCGTTCTGGACTCCATCCAGACCCTTTCCCATCCCGACTTGGCCTCCACGCCCGGATCGGTGGGCCAGGTGCGCGAGTGCGCCATGGAAATCGTTCGCGCGGCCAAAGGATCGGGCGCGGCGGCCTTCGTGCTGGGGCACGTGACGAAGGACGGGACGCTCGCCGGCCCGAGAGTTTTGGAGCATCTCGTCGACTCCGTTTTCTATTTCGACGCCGAGCGGCACGAGCTTTTGCGCGTGCTGCGCGCGACCAAGAACCGCTTCGGCCCGACCGACGAGGCGGGCATTTTCGAGATGACCGAGCGCGGGCTGCGCGAGGTTCCCAATCCCTCCGCGTTCTTCATGGCCGACTCCAAGGACATGGGCCCGCGGCCCGGGCGCGCCGTCTCCGCCACCATGGAGGGCTCGCGCCCCGTTCTGGTCGAAGTCCAGGCCCTGGTCGTGCCCACGCGCTACCCCCTGCCGCGGCGCACGGCCACCGGAATCGACTTGAATCGCGTTCTGGTCCTCCTGGCGGCGTTGGAAAAGCACCTTAAGCTCCGGCTCGACTCCCGGGACGTCTACGTCAGCTTGGCCGGAGGATTGAGAGTTAAGGATCCGGCGCTCGATTTGGCCGTCTGCCTTGCCGTGGCCAGTTCCTTGCGCGAGACGCCCCTGCCCCAGGATGCGGTGCTTTTGGGGGAAGTGAGCCTGTTGGGCGGCGTGGGCCGCGTGCCGCAGACGGAAAACCGCCTGCGCGAGGCGGCCAAGGCGGGATTCTCCCGGGCGGTGGTCAGCGCGCGCGCGGCCAAGGATGTTTTGCGCTTGCCCGGGCTCGAAGTTTCGGGGGCCGCCGGGCTGGCCGAGGCCGCCGGATTATTCTTCCAGGACACAAAGGAGCCCTTGTCATGATGCTTTGGTTTTTCAGAATTTTCGTTATCGCGGCCTCGCCGGCCATCGTCTACCTCCAGATCTCCCGCACGCCCGCGGGGGCGGCCATCGGGCTGGCCGTGGGCCTGGTCATCGTGGGAGCCGAGATTCTCATCGAGGACTTGAACCTTCTCACCATGATCTCCGCCATGCTCGGAGGGGCTCTCGGCATCATCATGGCCAAGCTTCTCGACTACATCGTCTTTCAAATCGGCAACGACGCGCTCTACGCCGCCTGGGACAAGTATTCGCTGCTGCGCTATTTCGCCCTGGGGGCGCTGGGCGCCGTGGTCGCGGTCAAGAAGTTCCCCGAGTTCGACCAGCTCGACAAGGACCTGGCCAAGATGGGGCGCCGCCGCGGCGCGGACATGAAGATCTTGGACGCCGGCTCCATCATCGACGGCCGCATCGTCGATGTGTGCGACACCCATTTTCTTTCGGGCTCGCTCATCGTGCCGCGCTTCGTGCTCCACGACCTTCAGGTGCTGGCCGACTCGGAGGACGCCTTTAAGCGCGCGCGGGGACGCCGGGGACTGGATATTCTGGCGCGCCTGCAGGAAAACGGCGAGGTGCCGGTCAAGATCATGGATCGCGATCCCAACGCGCCCGACACCGACGCCAAGCTGGTGAGGCTGGCCCGGGATTTGGGGGCCAAGCTGGTGACCACGGACTTCAACCTCAACAAGGCCGCCATGCTCGAGGGCGTCGTCTGCCTCAACGTCAACGACCTGAGCACGGCCTTAAAACCCGTGGTCCTGCCGGGCGAAGCCATGCCGATTTTCGTCATGAAAGACGGCAAGGAGAAGGACCAGGGCGTGGGCTACCTCGACGACGGGACCATGGTCGTGATCGAGGACGGACGGCGCTGGATCGGCAAGCGCATCGACATCGCCGTGACCTCCATCCTGCAGACCTCCGCCGGGCGCATGATTTTCGGCAAGTCGCGCGGAGAGAAGGCGTGAGCCCCGAGGCGGCGGGGGAGAGGCCGCCGCTCAAGGCCGCGGCCGTGCTGGTCGCGGCCGGCTCCGGTACGCGCATGGGCCGCCCCAAGCAGTTCCTGCCGCTGGGCGGGCGGACCGTGGTGGAGTGGTCCCTCGCCGCGTTTTCTGCGCTGGAGGA
This sequence comes from Elusimicrobiota bacterium, assembly GCA_028865585.1. GTDB lineage: Bacteria > Elusimicrobiota > Elusimicrobia > UBA1565 > UBA9628 > JAGWJU01. The sequence goes on from JAGWJU010000004.1 coordinate 5,555, forward strand.
AGTGGAGAAAATTATCCTGGTTTTGAGCGCCGAGCACGTCAAGGAGCACGGCGCCAAGCTGTCCTCGGCGCGAGTGCAGGTCATCGAGGGCGGCAAGACCCGGCTCGACTCCGTGCGCCGCGGATTCGCCTGCGTGGGCGAAGACTGCGACGTGGTCGCCGTGCACGACGGCGCCCGTCCCTTGGTGAGCGCGGAGGTGGTTCGCGCGGTGCTGCAGGAGGCTTACGAGTCGGGCGCGGCGGTCGCGGCCGTGCCCGTAAAGGACACTTTGAAGAAAGTGACCAACAAGCAGCTCTGGGTCTCCCAAACGCCGGTGCGCTCGAGCTATTGGGCCGCGCAGACGCCGCAGGGTTACCGCCGGGAAATTCTGGAGGAGGCGCTGGCCAAGTTTCCGGCGCTCAAGGACGCCACGGACGAGAGCCAGCTCGTGGAGAAGGCCGGGAAAAAGGTCAAAATCGTGCCGTCGAGCTACGAAAATTTCAAGATCACAACGCCGGAGGACTTGGTCATGGCTGAAGCGCTTTTGGAGGAACGGCAGGGCGGGCGCCGCCGCACCGCCGTCGGGTTCGGCTTCGACATCCACCGCTTCGCTCCAGGGCGGGAGCTGTGGCTGGCCGGCGTCAAGCTCGATTACCCCAAGGGGCTCCTGGGCCACTCGGACGGAGACGCGGCCCTGCACGCGGCGGCCGACGCGATTTTAGGCGCCCTGGGCTCGGGCGACATCGGGCTCATGTTTCCTTCCGAGAACCCGAAGATCAAGAACATTCCCAGCAAGGACATCGTGGCCGCGGTCATGGCCAAGCTCATCACCGCGGGCGGCGTCCTGGCCCACCTCGACGTGACGCTGGTCGCGCAGGAGCCCAAGCTCTCGCCTCATTATGAGCGCTTCCGGGAGTCCATCGCCGCAATTTTCGGCGTGCCGCGCGAGCGCGTCAACGTCAAGGCCAAGAGCCACGAGGGCCTGGAGTCGGTCGGCCGCGGCGAGGCCCTGGCCTGCTACGCCGTGGCGACGCTGCTTCTGCCGGAATCTTCCGCCGCGCCCAAGGCTTAGCGCCGGCCGACGGGCACGTACACGTTGACCCGGCCCCGCGGCGCGTTGTCCGCGATGCAGGCGAGGCTGCCCAAGCCCGTTTCCGGGACGCTCCGGCAGCCGTCGCTGCAGGCCTGAATCGGATCGCGGGCGTAGCTTCCGCGGACATGGCCGCGGGTGACGATCTCGATGTGCCCGCAGTCGTAGCTGAACCCGCAAACGCCGCCTTCGGGCCCGCCTCGGCGGCACAGGGCGTCTCCGGCCCGGCCGTAGACCACGATGGCCCCGACGGGCAGCCGGCCTTCCTGCGCGTCGCGCCGCACCTCCGGCGCCGGCAGCCGTCGCAGGCGGCTCTTGAAGAGCTCCGGGTTCGCGTTGACGGAGGCGGCGAATTCATAGGCGAAGCGCCACCGGATGCCGCGGAGCTGCCGGGCGGTCAGCAGATAGGCCTTGGCGATGGCCTCGTAGACGCCGCGGTAGCAGCGGCCCGCGAAACCGGTCGCGTCCGAGACCGCCGCGCGGGCGAGCCTCCGCGCTTCGGCTAAATCGATGCTGATGGAGGACGCGGGCTGGGCGGGTGCGCTTTCCTGGATGGCGGGCTCCGGCGGCGGCGCCGGCTGGCCGCGGCGGGAAGGCCGGAGAGAGGCCGCGTTCCACGCAGGCCCTCTTCTTGAAGTCTCGTGCGGCGCGAACCCTGCGGCGACCGGAGGCGGGGCGGCATCCTCTCCCCCGCCGTCATAAAACGAGCCCTCCCGAGCTTCCGGCGGAAGCATCTTGCCCGCCGCCGCGGCGGAAAAACCAAACAGACCCGGACGATCCTTTCGAAGGGCCAGGGCGGCTTGATCCCGCGACCGACGGCTTGCCGGATCCACGGCTTCCCCATCCACAATGATGCGTACGGAAGCGCCCCAACGGGCGCGCAGTTCCGCGAACAGATCCTGGAGGACGGCCCTGGGAACGCTCCGGGCGCCGCCCGGACGGACCGAGAAAAGCCTGTACGCGCGGCCTTGCGCCGGCGCGGCTGTGCGCTCTTCAAGCCGGCCGCCGAAAATCGAGCGCAGGCGCTCGCTCGTGCGGGAAATCCGGGCGTTCCAATCGGGGCCCGGCCGGGAGGGCTCCTCGATCCAGACGGAAAGGCGCGCGCGGGCTCCGGGCGCGCGGGCTTCTAAGCGGGGGGCCGCGAGGACGAGTGCAAGAGCCGCAAGCCGCAACATGCCTTAAGGATAAGGCGCGGGCGCCTCGGGGTCAAGGGCCGAGCCCTGAAGCGAGCGCCGGGAATATCATAAAATACCGGCCATGGACGTGAGCCTTTTTAATACGCTCGGGCGGAAAAAAGAGCCGCTGCGGCCGCCGGTCCCGGGCCCCGTGCGCCTCTACACCTGCGGCCCCACGGTCTACAATTATCTCCACGTCGGCAACTACCGCACCTACGTGTTCGAGGACGTCTTGAAGCGCACGCTCAAGTTCGCGGGCTTTGCGGTCCGCCACGCGATGAACATCACGGACGTGGGGCATCTGACCAGCCAGGCCGACGAGGGCGAGGACAAGATGGAGGTGGGCGCGGCGCGCGAAGGAAAGACCGCCTGGGAAATCGCCCGGTTCTACGAAGCGGCGTTCATGGAAGACGCGGCGGCGCTGGACCTGGATTTTCATCCCGGCTCCGCGGCTCCGCCGAACGGAGCGCCCGGGGACGTCTTGTGCCGGGCGACCGAGCACATCGCGGAGCAAATCGAGTTAGTCCGCCGCATCGAGGCCAAAGGGCTTACCTATCGGACCTCCGACGGCATTTACTTCGACACCGCCAAGTTCCCCGGCTACGGGCGGCTGGCCGGCGAATCCCACGTCGAGGGCCTCAAGGAGGGCGCGCGGGTCCAGGCCAACCCCGAGAAGAGAAGCGCGACCGATTTCGCGCTCTGGAAGTTTTCGCCCGCGGGCGCGCGCCGCCAGATGGAGTGGGACTCGCCTTGGGGCCGCGGCTTCCCCGGCTGGCACATCGAATGCTCGGCCATGGCCATGCGCTACCTCGGCGAGTCCTTCGATATCCATTGCGGCGGCGTGGACCACATCCCCATCCACCACGCCAACGAGATCGCCCAATCCGAGGCGGCCACGGGCAAGCCCTTGGCGCGCTTTTGGATGCACGGGGAGTTCCTGCTCATGAACAAGGCCAAGATGGCCAAATCCGCGGGCGGCTTCGTGCGCCTGAAGGACTTGCAGGAGCGCGGCTATGACGCGCTGGATTTCCGCTATTTCTGCTACGGCGCCCACTACCGCCGGCAGCTGGATTTTTCCTGGGAGGCTTTGGACGCCGCCAAGACGTCCAGGCGCCGGCTCAAGGACGCCGCGGCCGCGCTCAAGCTTAAAGCCGGAGCCGCGGCGCAGCCGGCGCCCGCGGAGGCGCTCGCCGCGTTTTCCTCGGCGCTGTGCGACGACCTGAACGTTCCCGAGGCCCTGGCCGCGGTCTGGGAGACTTCGCGGCGCGAGGATTTTCCGGCGGCCGCGCGGCTTGCGTTTCTGCGGGAAGCGGAGCGCGCGCTGGCGCTGGGCCTCTTTAAGGAGGCGGCCGTCAAATCCCTCTCGCCGGAAGCGCTGTCTTTGTTCGAGCGCTATAAAGCCGAGCGCTCGGCCAAGAACTACGCCGCCTCGGACGCCCTGCGCCGCGAGCTTATGGACAAGCATAAAGTCCGCGTCTTCGAGGCGAAAGAAGGGGCCCGCTGGGAGCCGGCGTGAACCGCGGAAGCGGCGGCGAATGGATTTTCGGCGCGCACGCGGTCGAGGAGGTCCTGCGCGCCCGGCCCGCGTCCGTCAAAGAGGTGCTCATCGAACACGAGCGCCGCGATCCCGCGCTGGGAGAGGCCTCGCGCCTGGCCAAAGCCGCGGGCGTGCGCGTGCGCTACGTCCTGCGCCGGGAGCTCGATCGACTGAGCGCGGGCGCCTCCCATCAAGGCCTGGCCGTCCGGGCCGATCTAAGGGCCCGGCGCGGGCTTGAGGGCTTTTTGGCCGGGCTGCCCGAAAAAAAAGACGCGGTCCTTCTCGCGTTGGACGAGATCCAGGATCCCCACAATTTGGGCGCCATCGCCCGCTCGGCCTTGAATTTGGGCGCCGAGGGCCTCATCGTGCCCGAGCGCCGCACGTCTTCCGCCGGCGCCGCCGCGATGCGCGCCTCCGCCGGCGCCTTGGGAAAAATCGAAAGGATCGAAGTGACCAACTTGGGCCGGGCTCTCGAGACCTGCCGCGAAAACGGCTTCTGGATTTACGGCGCGGACATGGGCGGCCGGCCGGCCTGGGACGCGCCGCTGAACCTTCCCATGGTCCTGGTCCTGAGCTCGGAAGGCCGAGGGCTGCGCCCCGTGATCCGCGGCTTATGCGACGAGATTTTAAGCGTCCCGCAAGCCGAAGCGGGCGTCGAAAGTCTCAACGTCTCCTGCGCCGCCTCCGTGCTTCTCTACGAGATCCGGCGCCGCGCACGGGCGGAGCGGCCGGCGTGAACTGCGCGCGGGAACCGGCGCCGCCGCGGCACTCTCCCAAAGGCCTTTTCGCGGCGCTGGCCTTGAACGCCGCCATCTCCGCGGCCGAGTTCGCGGGCGGCCTCTGGCTGGGCAGCCTGGCCCTGATGGCGGACGCGGCCCATAACGCGGTCGACTGCGCGGCTATCGGCCTGGGCATTTTCGCGCACTTCGTGAGCCTCAAGCCGCCGGATCAAAAAAGGACTTTCGGCTACCGGCGCGCGGAGGTCTTGGCCGCGCTGGCCAACGGCCTGGCGCTTTTAGCCGTCGCGGCCGTCATCGCGCACGCGGCGTATTCCGGTTTCGCGCGGCCGCTCCATCATCAGATCCCTCCGGGGCCCATGCTGGCCTTCGCCTGCGTCGGCTTGGTGTTCAACAGCGCCTCCGGGCTCTACGTTTTCATCTCAGGGCGCGCCAACATCAACGCCCGGGCCATTTTTCTCCACCTTTTCGCGGACGCGCTGAGCTCCCTGGCCGCCATCGCGGCCGCGGCCGTCATCTGGAAAACGGGCTGGCAGGGCGCCGATGCCGCGGCTGCGGCCGTCATCTGCGTCGTCATCGCGGCTTCGGCGTTCTCCATTGTGGCGGACGCCGTCCATATCTTGATGGAGGGGGCCCCGGCTCACCTGGATTTGGGCGAGATCCGACGGGAACTCGCGTCCTTGGCCGGCGTGGGCGAGGTTCATGACCTCCACCTTTGGTCCTTGACGGAAGGCAGCGAGGCCCTGAGCGGGCACTTGGTGGTGGCTCCCGGCCGGGACGCGGAAGCCGTTCTAGGCGCCGGCAGGAGGCTTTTGGAGGAGCGTTTCGGGATTTCCCACGTCACTCTGCAGATCGAGAAGGAGAAGGCTCCATGACGCGCGAAAAATCCCGCGGCGCCTGCCTTATCGTTCTCGGCGGCGAGATTCCCGATCCGGCGCCGGCGCTCGCGGCCGCGGCGCGTTGCCGGGAGATCATTTGCGCCGATGGCGCGGTGGCTCGCGCGGCCGCGCTTGGGGTTCTCCCGCACTTCGTCGTGGGAGACATGGACTCGCTGCCGGCCCCCATCCCCGTGCGGCGCGGGATTGTTTTTTGGTGCGATTTCGATCCGAACCGCTCCGATTTCCAGAAATGCCTCGACTTTGCCGCGGCGCGGGGCTTCGCACGAGTCTACGTGGCCGGGGCCCTGGGCGGCAGGCTCGATCACGCGGCCGTCAATCTCGCCTTGGCCGAAACGGCTCCCAAAGGCATGGACGTCGCGCTGGTCGATCGGGGACTTGGCCGAATTTTCGGCCCCGGCCGGCACCGCCTGAAGCTTCGCCGAGGCGAAACCTTTTCCCTTTTGGCGCTCCGAGACGCTTCAATCGATGTTTCCGGCTGCGACTACCCGCTGCGCGGCGCCGTCTTGAGGCGCGGCAGCCGGGGGCTGAGCAACCGCGCGCGCGGGGCGGTCGGGCTGAGGGTCCGCCGGGGACGGCTGTGGGTTTTTTCGAGGCTGCCGTGAGCGGGGATTTGACGCGGCCGGATTCCCGGGAGCCCGGACCCCGCGTTGTTGAGGGTGAAATCGTCGGCGGCAAGGAGGGCAGGGCGCGGCTGCGCGGCGGTTCGCGTTTGGAGCGTCTGGCCGCGCGCGCCGGATTGTCCGTGATTTTGGGGCTCATCGCCGTGGCGCTTATCGCCGCGGGGGTTCTCTTGACCGCAACCATCGTCGGCGCCGTGGTAGGCGTGCCGCTGGCGCTCCTTGGTTTGGCCATAGGCGCGGCGGCCGCATGGATTCTTGTCGGAGGCGGAACGATGTCTTTTCATGTCGGAACAATCGGAAAAATGAAAGGAGGGGGCGAGGATGAGAATGGAGATTAAACGCGGATTTTTTACCCGTTCGTCGGCGTGCGCGGCGGTTCTTGCGCTGGCGGCGGGCCAAGGATTCGGAGCGGCGATTCCCAAGCGCGCGAACCGGCTGAAGTTCCAGCACATGATGATCATGATTTTTGAGAACACTGATTTTAAGGCGGCCTTGGCGCAGCCGGAGTTCGCCCGGATGGCCGAGCGCGGCGCGCTCCTGACCAATTATTATGCGGTGACCCATCCCTCGCTGCCGAACTACGTCGCCCTCATCGCGGGCGGCCTGCGCGGCGTCTATTCGGACGCGGACGCCAGCGCCCCGGGACGCAACATCGGCGACCTTCTCGAGGCGAAGGGAAAAAGCTGGAAGGTCTACGCCGAGGGGTATCCCGGCGGCTGCGACTTGAAATCGCGCGTGGGCCCCTACGCGCGCAAGCACGTGCCGTTCTTGAACTTCGCGGACGTGCAGAAGAGCCCCGCGGCCTGCGCGCGGGTGGTTCCGGCCAAAGATTTGGGCGCGGACATCCGGCGGGGCCGCCTGCCGGACTATTCCCTTTACATCCCGGATTTAAACGACGACGGGCACGACACGAACCCGGCCTACGCGGCGGGCTGGTTTGCCGGGCGCTTTGGGCCGCTTTTGAGGAACCCGCGGTTCATGAAGGGGATGCTCCTGGTCCTGACGTTCGACGAGGACTCGCAGGGCCGCGACGACGGGGGCAAGGCCATGAACCACAACCGCGTCTATGCCGTCTTGTACGGCGGCATGGTCAAGCCGGGCGCCGTCTCCGCCGCGCGCTACGACCACTACAGCCTGCTGCGGCTGGCCGAGGACAATTGGGGCCTGGGGCGCCTCGACGCCGGCGACGCCGGGGCCGGCGTCATTGCGGGCGTTTGGAAATAAAGTTTCGACGATGTGCTATAATGAGGCCACTTAAAAAAGCCGTTTCGAGGGCTTGTCCCTCATTCCGTTAAAGAGGAGCAACACATACGATGTCAAAGAAGATCATGCTCGTCGTCGCCGCTTTGGCCGGCCTGTCTTTGGCCGCCGCGGCCCAGAGCAACACCGCCCCGGCCGCGCCGGCTCAGACCGAGCACCAGGGCAAAATGGAGATGCATCATAAAGAGATGCATCACAAGGTGATGCATCGCAAAGAGATGCACCACAAGCGGGTTATGCACCGCAAGGCGATGCACCACAAGCGGGTCATGCACCGCAAGGCGATGCACCACAAGCGGGTCATGCACCGCAAAATGATGGAGAAGAAGGCCGAGACCCACGCGGCCGCTCCCGCCGCGCCCGGCGGATCGCAGCAGTAATCTCAGCCGAACCAACAAGCTCGAGGCAGGCCTTCCCTTAAAACGGAGGGCCTGCCTTATTTGGGGGGAGCTTTCCGGCGCCAGAACTCCCGGCCCTCGGCGGGCAGGGTATAGACCGGGTCGTAGTACTCGTAGCGGCGCTCGAGCGCCTGGGCGTCGGAGGCCTCGATGGAGGTGCGGTAGTTCTTGGTCCAGTAAGAGACGCCCTTGGTCCGGTCGTAATCGGCGGTCTGGTGGACCCAGCGCTTGCCGACCATGGGCACGTCGCAGACCAGGCGCGGCGTGGCGAACCCGGGCAGGTAGCCCATGATGTCGTGCTGGAGCTTCTGCGCCTCGCCGACCGAGGTGCGCCAGTGCTCGGAGTTGGGAATCATGTCGCACATGTAGAAGTAGTAGGGCATGATTTTCCCGCGGTCGAGCAGGGTGAAGCACAAATCGAGCAGATCCTTGGCCGTGGCGTTGACGCCGCGCAGGAGCACGCCCTGGTTGCGCACGTCGCGGAAGCCCATCTCCAGAAGCTTCTTCGCCGCCTTGGCCACCAGCGGGGTGACTTGGTTGGCGTGGTTGACGTGGGTGTGCAGGGCCAAATCCACCCCGCGCTCCCAGGCCTTCTTGGCCAGGCGGTCAAGGCCTTTCAAGACCTCGTCCTGCAGGAAATGCTGGGGCAGCGCTTGGAAGCCCTTGGACGCGAGCCGGATGTCGCGGATGTTGGGAATGTCCATCAGGGACGACACGAACGACTCCAGGTGCGCGATGGGCACGTTGGCGACGTCGCCGCCCGAGACCACGACGTCGCGGACCGCGGGGGTCTTCCTTAAATAGTCCAGCATGGCCTTGTAGCGGTCCTGCGGCGCCAAGGCGAATTTGCGCTTCTGCACCTGCGGCACGGAATTGCCCACCAAGTCCATGCGCGTGCAGTGGCCGCAGTACTGCGGACAGGTGGAGATGAGCTCGGCCAGGACCTTGGTCGGATAGCGGTGCGTCAGGCCTTCCACGACCCACATGTCGCTCTCGTGCAGGCTGTCGCGGCTGGCGCGGGGGTGGTTGGGCCACTCGGGATGCCGGTCGCTCGCGATGGGAATCATGTAGCGGCGCACCGGGTCCGCGCGCAAGTCGCGCTCGTTCATCGTGTTGAGCATCTGCGGCGGGATGAGCATGGACATCGTGGCCCACTGCTTCTGGTCGGCCAGGATATCCGCGGCCAAGTCATCGGCCAGGAAGGAACCCAAGGCGTCCTTGAGCTCTTTTAAATTCTTGATGGAGTGCTGCCGCTGCCACAAGGCGCTTTCCCATTCGGCGGCGGAAATTCCCTTGTAGCCGGGCAGGCGGCGCCAATCGGGCTCGGCGAAGTCCCGCTTCAGAGGATACACGAAGGGCTGCGCGGCAGGCGCGGCGGCAATTCGGGTAGCCATAGAGACATTGTAGCGAGTTGGCGCGGGGGCGCACAAGCTGCTGTTGCGGGGATGCCGCGGTCATGCACACGGAAGAAGAAGATTATTTTTTATAATATGCGCCGGGGGTTCTTTATGATGAATTCAGCCGCCGTCAAAAAAGTGATTTTTAGCGTTGCGGCATTTTGGGGAATCATGGCGCTTGCGGGCGCTGCCGCGGCGCAGCAGGTTTCGGGGCCCGCGGCCGGAGAGTTCGGCATCGGCATCGAGGCCGGGCAGCCCAGCGGAGCCGCCGCCAAGTATTGGCTCGACAAGGACTCGGCCGTCGACGCCGGTTTCGGAGAGTCCAACGGCGACGCCGCCCTGCACGCGGATTTGGTCTGGCACGCGTGGAACGTCCTGCCGCAGCCTCAGCAAGGCAAGCTGGGCATTTATTTCGGCGCGGGGCCCAGGCTTCAGTTCGCGTCGGACACGGAATTCGCGGTGCGCACGTTTGTTGGAACTTCGTATTGGCTCGGCGGCCATCCCGTCGAGCTTTTCGCCGAGGTCGGCCCGGTGTTCCAGATGACCCAGGGCGGCGGCGTCTATGCGGACGGCGCCGTGGGCGCGCGCTTTTATTTCAACTGGCGCGGCCCGGGGAGCTGACCATGGGCATCGAGCGGGCGGCGGTCATCGGCGGCGGAACGATGGGCTCGGGCATCGCGCACGTCCTGGCTTTGGGCGGCATCCCGGTCACTCTGATCGAGGCTAAAAAGGATCTTTTCGACAAGGCGCTCTCCGGCATCGCCAAGAACATGGACCGGCAGGCGGCCAAGGGCGTCATCACGAAAGACGACAAGGATAAGGCGCTGGCCCGGATTTCTCCGGGCTTGAGCGTCGAGGCCGCGGCCGGCGCGGACATCGTCGTCGAGGCGATTTGGGAGAATTTGGCCGCCAAAAAAGAAGTGTTCGCCAATCTGGACAAGGCCTGCGGACCCAAGGCGATTCTGGCCAGCAACACCTCGTCCATCTCCATCACGGAGCTGGCCGCCGCGACCAAGCGTCCGGCTCAAGTGGTCGGCATGCACTTCATGAACCCGGTGCCGGTCATGACGCTCGTCGAGCTCATCCGCGGCGTGGCGACGTCCGAGGAGACCTTCGCCGCGGTCAAGGCGCTGGCCGAGAGGCTGGGCAAGACCCCGGTTTCGGCGCGCGACTATCCCGGCTTTATCTCCAACCGCATCTTGATGCCCATGATCAACGAGGCGGCCTGCGCTCTCATGGAGGGCGTGGGCAGCCGGGAGGACATCGACACGGTCATGAAGCTCGGCATGAACCATCCCATGGGGCCTCTGACGCTGGCCGACTACATCGGCCTGGACGTGTGCCTGTCCATCATGGAGGTTTTGTATTCCGGATTTTGCGATTCCAAATACCGGCCGTGCCCGCTTCTGCGCAAGCTGGTGGAGGCGGGGCGCTTGGGCCGGAAAACGGGGAAGGGATTTTATGACTACGGCAACGGCTGAGGCGCAGGGACTTTCTTTCGAGCTGGGCGAGACCCAGAAAATGGCGCGCGATTTGGCGCGCGACTTCGCGGTCAAACGCCTGAAGCCCCTGGCGCAAAAACTCGACGAAGAAGAGGCCGTTCCTCGCGAGCTCTACGCCGAGGCCGCCGCGCTGGGGTTTTTCGGCATCATGATCGGCGAGGAATACGGCGGCTTGGGGCTGGATCTGGTGTCCTATGCGGCCATCATGGAGGAAATCGCCTGGGCCTCGGCCGCGTACCAGGTGTGCCTGACCGTGCACAATTCCCTGTTTTGCAAGGCGCTGACCTCTTTCGGAACCGAGGAGCAGAAGAAAAAATACCTGCCGCGTCTGGCCAGGGGCGAGCTCATCGGCGCCTACTGCCTCTCGGAGCCCGGCTCCGGCACCGACGCCGGGAGCTTGAAGACCGCCGCGGCGGCCGACGGCGGCGACTACGTCTTGGACGGCACCAAGGCCTGGGTGTCCAACGCCGGCTTCGCGGACATTTTCCTGGTTTTCGTTTCGACCAACCCGGCCGCGGGCAACAAGGGCATCAGCTGCCTCTTGGTTGAGAAAAACACCCCCGGCATGACCTTGGGCAAGAAGGAGAAAAAGCTCGGCATCCGGGCCTCGGATACGCGCGAGATTTCCTTCCGCAAGGCCCGCGTGCCCAAGGCCAACCGCATCGCCGCCGAGAACGAGGGCTTCAAGGTCGCCCTGGCCATCTTGGACGGCGGCCGCATCGGCATCGCGGCCCAGGCCGTGGGCATCGCGCGCGCGGCCATGGACGAGGCCGTGTCCTACGCCCAGGCCCGCAAGCAATTCGGCAAGACTTTAGCGCAGTTCCAGGCCACCCAGATGAAGATTGCGGAGATGTCCATGGGCGTGGACGCGGCGCGTCTTCTGACTTGGCGCGCGGCGGACAAGATGCAGAGGGGTCTGCGCGCGACCAAAGAAGCGTCCATGGCCAAACTTTTCGCCTCCGAGGTCGCCAACAAGGCGGCCACGGACGCCCTGCAGATTCACGGCGGCAACGGCTACACGCGCGAGTTCCCGGTCGAGCGCCTTTTCCGCGACGCCCGCATCACGCAGATTTACGAGGGCACGTCCGAAATCCAGCGCCTCATCATCGCGCGAGAGACCTTGGCCGAGGCCAAACAGCCCGCTTAAGCCCCGCGGGCGTGCTATAATTTTCTCGGGCGATGGAGTTCGCCCCAGTCCAACCGCCCCGATTCACGGGGCTGATGACTCCTACCGGGCCGTAAAATATCTTTCCTTTCGGTAGGAGTTTTTATTATGGAAAACGCGCTGGCTCTCGTCGTCGGCTCCGTCGCGGGCGGCTTCGCCCGCTGGAGTTTCTCCGGCCGCGTCGGCCGGATGATGGGCGGGGGCTTTCCCTGGGGCACCTTCGTCGTCAACCTTTCGGCCTGCTTCTTGATCGGCCTCTTCGACAGCCTGGCCGAGGTCCGCTTCGCTCTCAGCCCCGCCGCGCGCATCCTGCTGATGACGGGGTTCTGCGGCGCCTACAGCACGTTTTCCACGTTCATTCTGGAAACCGCCAAGCTGCTGCAAAGCGGGCAGCCCGCCTTGGCCTTGGCGAATTTTTTCGGCAGCGGCTTGGCCGGCATCGCTTTGTTCTGGTTCGGGGCGGCGCTGGGCCGGGTCTAAACGGGAGGCGGCGATGAAACTCGAAGGCGAACAGAAACTGTTGCGGATTTTCGTGGGCGAGCAGGATCGCTGGGAGGGGCGGCCGCTCTATGAGGCCATCGTGGACGAGGCCCGGGCTAGGCGCCTGGCCGGGGCCACGGCCTTGAAGGGCTTCATGGGCTTCGGGCGCAACGCCCACCTGCACACGGTCAAGATCCTGGAGCTTTCCGAGGACTTGCCCGTGGTCGTCGAGATCGTGGACGCCGAGGACAAGATCAAGGCCTTCTTGCCCAGGCTCGACGAAATGGTCAAGGAAGGGCTCATCACGATGGAGGCGGTGCATGTCATCGCCTACCGGGCCGAAGGCAAGGGGCGGGCTAAAAAAGCCTAGCTCTTCTGGTCCGCGAGGCGGGCCAGCTCCGAGGCGACGCCGTCCCACTCGGCCTCGGCCATGCCGCCCTGCGCGAACTCCGCCCGCCCGCCGGCTGAGCCGCCGCGCGCCAGGGCCAGGGCCTTGGCGATTTTCGCGGCGTCGAAGCCCTGGGCGACCAAATCCGGGGTCGCGGCCAGCACGAAGGAAATCTTGCCCTCCTGGATGGAGGCGACGAAGGCCAGGCCCGAGCCGATGTCGGCCTTGCCCTTGTCGGCTAAGCCGCGCAGGGACTTCGGATCGGCGCCTTCGAGGCGCTCCAGGCGCAGGGTGGCGCGGCTTTTTTCCAGAACGACCGTCCAGGACTTGGAGGCCCGGACGATGCGCTTGGCCTTCAAGCCCGCGAGCATGTCCTTGATTTTCCTCTCCTGCTCGCGCAGGGCGTCCAGGCCCGCTTCCTCGCGCAAAAGAATCTCGGCCGCGCCGCCCTCCGCCTTGATCTGGGCGACGGAATCGCGCGTGCGCGCGAGGATTTCGGCGCGCGCGGCGGCCTCCTCCTGTGCGCAAGTTTCCGCGTATTCCTCGGCCGCGGTGCCGGCCAGGGCCTCGATGCGGCGCACGCCCGCCGAGACCGAGGACTCCTTGAGGATTCTAAAAGCGCGCAGGTCGGCCGTGTTCTTGGCGTGGGTTCCGCCGCAGAGCTCGAGGCTGAAGCGCTCTTTGGGGGCGGACCAGCCCTCGGCGTTGACGAGCACGAAGCGGGGCCGCGCGCCGTAGTCTTCGCCCAAAAGCGTCACCGCGCCGTACTCCTGGACCTTTTCCACCGAGTCTTCCTTGGTCCAGACCGGATGGGACTTGGCGATTTCGGCGTTGATGTCCTGCTCGATTTGGCGCAGAAGCTCGGGACCCAAGGGCTTGGGATGGGTAAAATCGAAGCGAAGCTTGTCCGGGCCCACGTAGGAGCCGGCCTGGCGCACGTGGGGGCCTAAAATCCGGCGCAGGACGGCGTTCAAAAGGTGCGTCGCGGTGTGGTGCGGCACGATGCGGGCCCGCCTCGCGGCATCCACGCGGGCCAGGACCGCCGCGCCCGCCGCCAGCGCCTTGGCGTTCTCGTCCGCGAGGACGTGGAAAACGGCGTCCCCCTGCTTCTGGGTGTCGGTCACGCGCGCGAGCTGGATTTTCCCGTCCGCGCTTAAAATCTCGCCCGTGTCGCCCACCTGCCCGCCGCCCTCGGCGTAGAACGGCGTCTTGTCCAGAATCAGGACCGCGGGCCGCGCGCCGTTCTTGGGCTCGAAGGCCGCGATCTTGGCCTTTTCCTCAAGCGAATGGTAGCCCGTGAACTCGGTGCGAAAGCGCCCCTCCCAGCCCACTATCGCGGCTTTGGCGCCGGAGCCCTTCCAGGACGCGCGTGCGATTTCCACGGCTTTTTCTTCCGCGCGGCGAAAGCCCGCCTCGTCCACGGCCACGCCGCGCCCGGCCGCGATCTCGCGGGTGAGCTCCAAGGGGAATCCGAAGGTGTCGTGGAGCTTGAAGGCGGCTTCGCCCGCCAGCGTCTTTCCGGAGCGCTCCAAGAGGCGCTCCAGCTCCTTTTCGCCGCTTTCCAGGGTCTGGGCGAAGCGCTCCTCCTCGGCCTCAAGCGCTCCGGCGACGGTCTCGGCCGCGGCCGAGACCTCGGGATAGGCTTGGGAAAAAATTTCCGCGACCGTGGGGACGAGCTTATAAAGGAAAGGCTCTTGGGCGCCCAGGAGCCGGCCGTAGCGCGCGGCGCGGCGGATGAGGCGGCGCAGGACGTAGCCGCGCTCGATGTTGGAGGGGATAAGCCCCTCGGTCATGAGCATCACGGCGGCGCGCGCGTGGTCCGCGATGACGCGCAGGCCCGTCTGGGCCTGCGACGAGGCGCCGGGCTCCGTGCCTAAAAGCGCGCAGGCCCTTTCGGAGAGGGGCTTGAACAAATCCGTGCCGAAGGCCGAATCCGCGCCCTGGACGACCACCGCCAGGCGCTCCAGGCCCATGCCCGTGTCGATGTTTTTTCGCGGCAAATCCTTGAGGCTTTTGTCTTGCTGGCGGTCGAACTGGGTGAAGACCAGGTTCCAGACCTCCATGTAGCGGTCGCAGTCGCAGCCGGGCGCGCAGTCCGGCTTGCCGCAGCCAAGCGCCGCGCCGCGGTCGAAGTAAATCTCGGAGCAGGGGCCGCAGGGGCCCGTCGGCCCCATGTCCCAAAAATTGGTGTCCGCTCCCAGCTTCGAGGGCGCGTTGGGCGCGCCCTGCTTTTTCCACAGCGCCAGGGCGTCTTCGTCGTCCTTGAACACCGTGGGGTAGAGCCGTTTGGCATCGAGGCCCAGCTCCTTGGTCAGGAACTCCCAGGCCCAGGAGATGGTCTCGGCCTTGAAGTAGTCGCCGAAGGAAAAGTTGCCCAGCATCTCGAAGAACGTCAGGTGCCGGGCCGTGGCGCCCACGCGGTCGATGTCCGTGGTGCGCAGGCACTTCTGGCAGCTCGCCGCCCGGGAGAGGTCCCGCTTTATCCCGAGGAAATAAGGTTTGAAGGGCACCATGCCCGCGGCGTTGAACATAAGGCTCTGATCGCCGTGGGGCACCAGCGGCGCCGAGGGCACAAGGGGGTGGCCGCGCTTGACGAAGAAATCAAGGTAGGACTGCCGCAGTTCGGCGCTGGTTTTCATGGCGGGACAAGGCTATTATACCGCTTCCATGGCGTCCGGCGCCGCTTCCATGGCGGAGCCAAGCAGCGCCGGGCGGCCGATGTCAGCGCGCGTACTTCTCGATGGTTTTAATGCGCTTGGCGGTGCGCTCCGTCTGCCGGGTCCGCGCGTCTCTCGCCGTCTCCGCTTGATCCGGGTTTTTGTAGCGGACGATAAGCACGACGCGGCCGCCGGTCCCGGAGACGGGGGCGGCGTGAACGGCGCCCCCGAAGCCGACGGCGAATTCCCGGTCCATGTTGCTCACGAAGGCCGCGGCGCCGGGCGGGGCTTCCAGGCGGCGAACGCGGCCGC
>JAGWJU010000126.1 GCA_028865585.1 Elusimicrobiota bacterium
CCAAAACTCGGGGGCGAACATGCACAGACTCTGGAAGGATCAAGCCGTAGTATCGGCGCAAGATTGACCTCTGCGCGCGAGTTGTTCCTGCTGCGCTGCCGTTCGAAGAACCTCTCGGACCACAGTCTCTCTTGGTACAAATATGTATTGAGGGGTTTTCTGCGCTTCTTGGATGGCGTCGGCGCGCCCGCCCCTCGCGAGACAACACCCAATCTCTTACGCGCATACTTCGATGAGCTGCGCCGACAAGAACAGTCGTCGATCACAATCAACCGGACTTACGGCGGGCTGCGCTGCTTCTTCCGCTACCTCTCGCAGGAGCGCGTGATCCCGGCGACTCCCTTCAGCCTGGTCGAGAAGCCGAAGGTTGAGAAGAAGCTGATCCGACCGCTCAACATGGATCAGGTTCGGCTCCTGCTCGCACAGCCGAAGACCAAGACCTTCTGCGGCTCCCGCAACTGGACGATGATCCTGCTCATGCTCGACACCCGCCTACGGCTGGACGAGGTTCTGGGTTTGCAGCGCGATAGAATCGACTGGCAGGCGAGCCGCCTCACGGTCCTTGGCAAGAGCGACAAGGACCGCGCCGCGCCGTTCGCCGTCGGCTTCCTGGCGGCGCTCGCCGCGCAGCTCGCGCTGGCAGAGACCGCACTTCGGGCGGTGTTTACAGCTTTGTAAACAGCGATATGGCTTACACTGCATTTTTTGTATAATCCGATTTCTGTAGTGCCGCTCATTGACATGCGCGCGCGAGAGAAGTAATTTGAGATGCTTATATGCCCGCACGTGCAAAAACTCTCCTCATAGACGGCTCCAACGCCGTGCACGCCATCTTCGGCGTTTGGCCCGAGACTCGGGAGCAGCATGATGCCGCGGCCGAGGAATTTGTCGTCGCGCTCGCGGACTGGACCGGGCGGCAGGAGGCCTGGGAGGCGGAGCTGGTCTTTGACGGCGGATCCAGGCCCGTGGGACCGCGGCATGCGGCGGGCCTGCGCGTGCTTTTCTCGGATGGAGAGAGCGCGGATTCGGTTATTTTGGAAAGAGCGCGCGCCCTGCGCTACTTCGGAACGCGCGCAACCGTCGTCACCTGGGACAAGGCTCTGGCCCAAGCCGCGAGAGAAGAAGGCGCGCGCGTCATGGGGCCGGACCGCCTCTGGGACGCCGTTTGTTCCGGCGCGCGAATCTAGCGTTTGATTTATCCGATTTCGTGTTATACTTTAGAAGACCGAGGGGAAAACCCCGGTTAGACGCACATGCAGCAGTATCAGAGAGGATAAGAAAAGCACAATGGCTACCGGTAAAGTGAAGTGGTTCAACGATCAGAAGGGGTACGGCTTCATCACCCCCGATGACGGCACGAAGGATCTTTTTGTCCATCATACGTCGATCCAGGGCAATGGATTCAAAACCTTGGCGGAAAATCAGTCCGTCGAATACAGCATCGAGCAGTCCGACAAGGGCCCTCGCGCGACGAACGTCCAGAAGCTCTAGTTTCGGACGAGAAACCACCGGCCCGCGCCGCTTAAAACGGCGCGGGCTTTTCTTTTCTGCTAAAATGCTCGTGGCCGCACCAAGACACACTCCTTACGGAGGCATGCGATGACCAAAACAGTCGCCAGACCAACGAAAACAAAGAGAATTTCGCCGCGCCAAAACGCCGCCCTCAAAGCCGAGGACGCCGAATCCGAGGTGACCGGCACCTACGTCTACGACGCCGAATTGGGCAAGGTCGTCAAAGTTTCCGGCCGCGTGCCGAAGGTCGCCTCGCATGGCGGCGGCTCGCCGACCGGAGATGTCGGCCCCTGCGGGCGCTCCGCGTGCGCGGGCGGCCGATGCGCCGGCGGAGGCGGAGACGATTTTTAACTCCCGGCGCCGCGCGCTTGCAGAAGCCGCAATTATCATCGCGACTTCCTTCGCGCCGTTTTCCCGTCTTCACGCCGCATCACCCGCCAAGGCCCGAAAACTCATCGCACGGGCCAATCATCTCTACTTCCAAGGCCGCTATCAGGACGCCGTTGCCGACTATCGCCGCGCGGCTGAACTGGACCGGGCTAACCCCCAACCATGGCTCGATGGCGGAGAGATCTTCAATGAGATTCAGAAACCGCAATCGGCCCGGCAGTGGTTCTCGCGCGCCGCGGCGGTCGATCCGTCCTCGGACGTGCTCACCGCCCTAGGCTGGTCCCAATTCGAAACCCGGCGCTATGCCGCCGCGCAGGAGAGCTTCGAGCGCGCGCTCGAGAAAAATTCGGGCGAAGCCTACGCCTGGGTCGGCATGGCGCGCGTGGACAACGCTCTCTCTCGTCCCGGAACCGCTTTGCGCGATCTGGACAACGCCGAGAAGTCGGCGCCGTTTCTAAACCTTATTCCCTACTACCGCGCGGGGATTTACGAAAAGCTTGATGAAAAAAGCGCCGCCGCCAAAGCCTTAAAGCAAAGCATCATCGCTGACTCATATTTTCAGGAAGCCCGGCGGGCCCTGGCCCGGCTCTACCTCTCGGAGCACCGCTACAATCTGGCCTGGCGCGAAGTGGCCTACATCGTCAATGCCGAGCCGCACAACCGCCTCCTCCTGGGCCTGCTGCGCCGGCTCCAACCGCTCATTACCCTGCGCCCGGCAAAGATTCTCGGCATCGCCGCACTCGCAGTGCCGCCCAAGGTAGCCAAGGCCTTCCCCAAGTCCCCGCGCATGCCCTTTGTCCGCGTAGGCATCGGCACGGACGCGTTGGGCCGGCCGCGCCCCCGCGATATTCTGATCGTCGGCTCCAACGCGCGCTTTGCCGTCGAAACCGAGTGCCGCGGGAAGCTTCTCTTTAACGGCGAGGCCGGAAAAACATGGACGATCCTGCTGCGCCGCCTCCACCGGCGCCTACGCTTGGAGCTGCGCGGGCCAGCGGGAAGCCGCGTCTACCTGCTCCGCGGCCCAGTGCTCATCAGGCCGCTCTCGATCAGCCGGGGCGTCGTTGTGCTCAATGACGCGGCGACCGTCGGGCCCCGGCTCTCCAACGAGACCCTGCGCGGCACTGTGGAGATCTCGATATTTCACGGCAGTCTGCGCATCATCAACATCGTGAACGTGGAGTCCTACGTCGCCGGCGTGCTCGCCGCGGAAATGCCCATCGACTCCCCTATCGAAGCTCTGAAGGCCCAGGCGATTTTGGCGCGCACCGAAGCGCTCTACCTCAAAACCGTCCTGAGGCCGCATCGAAAAGGCGGCTATGATCTCTGCGACAGCCAGCATTGCCAGGTCTACGAGGGGGCGCGCGCGGAAAACGCCCGAGCCCGAGCCGTGGTCAAGGCCACGCGCGGAGAGGTCGTTTATTACAAGGGCCGCCTCGCCCAGGTCACCTATTCCGCCGACTGCGGCGGCCACACGCAGAGCGCAAAAGAAGTTTCCGGCTGGGGGAACATCCCCTATTGGAAAGGCGTCTCGGACATGCCGGACGGCGCGCCGCCCCCGGACTCGCCCTGGGCGCTGCGCGAGTGGCTGTTCTCCTGGCCCAAAGCCTACGGCGGGCCATCCCTCTATGTTGCTCCATCTCATTTCCGCTGGACCCGGGTTGTCCCGTTCCGGGAAATCAGCGACCGGCTCGATGCCCACTACCACATCGGACGCTTAAAGCGTCTCATCGTCCTGCGGCGCGCGCCCTCCGGCAACGTCAACTCGGTCCTGGCCATGGGTACGCGCCTCAACGCCCGTATCGACTCAGAGAGCGATATTCGCTATCTGCTGGCCCTAGGCTCCTTGCGCAGCACTCTTTTCGTCACCGAAGCCGACTATGACGCGAAGGGGCGCCCCGTCGATCTTATTTTCCACGGCGGCGGCTGGGGCCACGGCGTGGGCTTATGCCAGTCCGGCGCCATCGGCCGCGCCCTCGCCGGGCAAAGCGCGGCGCGTATTATCGAGAGCTATTTCCCGGGCGTAACCATCCATACCCTAAAGTATTGAATTGCCGCTCCGCCGCCGATTTTCTATGATGCGCTTGATGAAAAAAATTTCCAGTGCGGCCGTCACGGCGACATGCGCGGCCGCGCTTCTGTTCCTATCCGCATGCCGGGGCACGCTTCCCGTCGCGCAAGACGAACCGCATCCAGGCATGGCCGCCGTCGTCATCGGCGGCAGTTTTCAGGATCCCAACGGGCCCACGTCGCGCGGCGAGACCGTGGTCGGGCTTGAAAGCCGCGACGGACTCGTCTACCGCCTCCGGGTGAAGGCCGGCCAAACCTTCCTGTATCAAATCCAACCGGGAGTCTACCACCTGGCGCCGGTGCGCACGGTTTTCGGGTCGCCGGGAAAATTCCTGTCCGCCGACATCGACGGACGGCCTTACCGAACGCCCTTTCCGCTTGAACTCGCCAACTCAGGCGAGTTCAA
Source organism: Elusimicrobiota bacterium (assembly GCA_028865585.1). Lineage (GTDB taxonomy): Bacteria > Elusimicrobiota > Elusimicrobia > UBA1565 > UBA9628 > JAGWJU01. The sequence continues at coordinate 4,376 of JAGWJU010000126.1, forward strand.
GGCCGAACCCGGCGGAATCCTCGTCCTGGGCGTGCTAAAAGTCGCGCTATCGCCGGCTCTTCCGGATCGCGGCCCGCTCCTAAGCGTTTCTCTTGACGATTACGTCGCCGACAAACGGACCATGGTGCAAAATCTCATCCAAAGCATGATGAATCCGGCCGTGTCCT
>JAGWJU010000127.1 GCA_028865585.1 Elusimicrobiota bacterium
GCCCGTGGAGGCCATCGCCGCGCTCTGCCGCGAAAAGGACGTCCTGTTCCATACCGATGCGGTCCAATCCGCCGGAAAAATTCCCCTGGACGCGCAAAAGATGGGAGTCGACCTTCTTTCCATCTCCGGACACAAAATCGGAGCGCCCAAGGGAATCGGAGCTCTCTATGTGAAGCGAGGCGTCCGGCTTTCGCCCCTGATCGCGGGCCACCAGGAAAAAAATCGCCGCGGCGGAACTGAAAATGTGCCCTTCATCGTTGGACTGGGCGCCGCTTGCGAACTCGCGCACAAAGACCTGCAGGACTCAAAAAAACAGGAGCGCTACGAATTTTATCGCCGCCAAATCGCGGACGCGGCCCTCAAAATATCGGGATGCCGGATTAACGGGCATCCGTCCAGGCGGCTTTCCACCTGCCTCCATCTGAGCTTTCCCGGCGTCGACGGCCACGCTTTGGTCATCGCTCTGGACTTGGCCGGCGTTTGCGTCTCAAGCGGACCGGCCTGCTCCACGGGCTCTCCGCAACCCTCCCATGTGCTCACGGCGATGGGAATGGAACCGGAGTTGGCGCAAGGCTCCTTGCGGATATCCTTCGGCTGCGCCACGAACGACGAAGACATCCGGCGGCTGACGGAGGCGTTGCCCGGCGCCGTGGAAAAACTTCGAGGAGTTCCCGCGGCGCGATGAAAGAAAAGACGGCGCTCGTCGCCATGAGCGGAGGAGTCGACAGCTCCGTCGCCGCCGCCCTCATGGCCGGAGAAGGCTGGCGCACCATCGGCGTCACGCTTAAAATCATGCCCGGAAGCACGGGCTTCGGGTGCTGCGGTTCCCCGGTCGATATCGACGACGCCAGGCGGGTCTGCGAATCGCTGGGCTTGGCCCACTACACCCTCAACATGGCCGATCTCTTCGAGGACAAGGTCATTAAGCCCTTCGTCGAAGCCTATTTGAACCAGCGAACGCCAAACCCTTGCGTCGAGTGCAACAAGAGCGTTAAATTCGGCCATCTCATGGCCCTGGCCCGCGCCTGGGGCGCCGATTGCCTCGCCACCGGCCACTATGCCAAAACCTCGGCCGGACGGCTCTTTATGGCCGACGACCGCGAAAAAGATCAGAGCTATTTTCTTTACGCCCTGACGGAAGGCGACCTCGCCGTAACCAGATTCCCGCTGGGGAATATGAGCAAAAACGCCGTGCGAGCGAAGGCCCGCGAACTTAAGCTTAAAACCGCGGACAAGCCGGAAAGCCAGGAAATCTGCTTCGTCCCAGGCCGCGACTACCGGAAATTCATCGCCGACCGCGTCGGCGAGTCGACCCCGGCTTTAGCCGCAGGGCCCATCAAGGACATGGCGGGGCGGACCCTTGGCCGGCACCGCGGACTAGCGTCCTACACTCGCGGACAGAGGCGCGGCCTCGGCATCTCGACGTCCGCGCCCAGCTACGTCGTCCGCCTAGAGCCGGAAAGCAACACCCTGGTCGTGGGCGGCAAGCAGGACACATTGAGCGCCTCGTTCACGGCAAGAGGCGTTCATTGGATTTCCGGCCGCGCTCCCGCGAACAAGGACGTCCGCGTCCGCATCCGGCACCGGCACGAACCCGCGTCCGCTCTCCTCCATCCGGTTTCCGATCGGGAAGCGCGCGTCCGATTCCTTGAGCCGCAACCGGCCGTCACCCCCGGGCAAGCCGCCGTCTTTTATTCGGGGGACGAAGCTCTGGGCGGAGGGACCATCGCGGAGGTTGACACGCCATGAAAAAGGTCGCCGCCGGCCTTGCCGCCGTTTTTTTCCTGTGCGGCGGATGCTCGATTTTGCCGAAAAGCGATTTCTCGACGTCCGCGGAAAAAAGCGTCCAAGCCGCAAACTTGAACGCCGATGAAACCAAGACTCTCGCCGGACTTTCCGAAATCGAGGAAGCCCTGCGGGATTATTACGCGCATGAGCGCCGCATTCCGGACAGCCTGGACGCCCTCATCCCGCAGTATTTGGCTGAAATCCCGACGGTTGAACTGGGACTGCCGGAACACCGCGACACCAATCGCGTGACGGACTATAATCCGGCCATCCTCATCGACGGGGTTGTTGACGGAGCCCGAATCGGAGACACCGGCGGCTGGGGTTATGTCCACACGGACCGGCAAGTCGTCGTCTTCGTGGACTGCACGCACCTCTCGCCCAACGGGACGCCCTGGTACACCCGCCAGCCCTAATAGGGCCAGCGGGGCCTTCAGTCTCTATAATACGAAAGGATATTGGAGGCGCTGTCCATCACTTCCCGGTGTTTTTTAATTCTCCAATGGCGCAGATATCCGGCCGCCAGATAGGCCAGAGCGTGCATTTGCCGTAATCTGGGGCGCGTCCGGAAAATGCGCTTTAAAACCGCGACGGGCTTGGGGAATTCGGGAATATTTCCAACCGGGCGTCCATCGAGAGTCTCCGCCGATGCGCGGCACGAGGCCGTTCGCCCGAGTTTAACTCCCGCCGCATCGGTCACGGCTTCGGCCATCGCGCGGAAATCGGACATTTTCCCCCCGCCGATAGTCAGGAAACCGGAGACTCCGTCTCTCGACTCGTGATCGAAAACTTCGTACTGCCTCGATAGAAGGCGTTCGTCCTTTCCCCGGCCCAAGATCGGACGCGCGCCGACGATGGTCGAATCATGCCGCTCGGGCAAGCCGGACAGGTAAAAGCGGGCGGTTTTGGACAGCGACTCGACCTCATCAGACGAGGTTTCTATCTTAGAGGGGTCGTCTCCGGCGTCCACGTCCGTGGGGCCGACCAAGGTCCCGTCATCGAAAGGAACCGCAAAAATGTAGCGACCCTTTTCCACCGCTTCAAGCAGGAGTCCCACCGGCACCACGCGGCGGTTATAAACCAAGTGGGTTCCTTTCCGAAGCCGGAGCGGAATTTCGGCGCCGGCCATGGCCGCAACGCGTCCGACCCAGGGACCGGCCGCGTTGATCACCAAATCGGCCTTGATTTCCCCGCCTCTCGTCAGAATTCCGCGGACGGCCCCGCCTTCCAAAACTAAACGCTCGACGGCGGCGCCCGTTTCCACCCGAGCCCCGTGCCTGCGGGCCGAGTCAAGATTCTTATCGACCAGCTTCAGCGGATCGACCCACCACTCATCGAAAAGCACTCCGCCCACAAGCCCCTCTGGCTTCAAACCCGGAACCAGATCCAGCGCCGCGCGCGCTGAAACACGCAGGTGCGCCTTGCCGCTTTTCATGCGCTGGAAATAATCATAGGACTCAAGGAGCGTCTCCACGGTCTCCAGGCCGTGCGAATGCCAATCGTAAACGGGCCAGAGGATGGGCAGGCGCGTGAGCAAATCGCCCGCGATGCGCACGATGTGCCCGGAATCCCAGCACGTCATGTGGGTGGTGAGCCGGTCATAAAGAAGATAGCGCAGGCCGCCGTGGATAAGGTGCGTGGAGGCCGCGGTCGTCGCCCCGCCAGGACGGCCGCGCTCGACGAGCAGGGTCTTGAATCCGCGCATGGCGCAATCGCGGGCGGTTCCCGCGCCCGTGACGCCTCCGCCGACGATAACGACGTCGTATTTTTCCATAGGCTCACTCATGCCGCTGAGTTCAGGCCATTGTATCATATGGCGATGCGAAGACCTTCCGCGCCGCCGCGCTCCCGACGCGAAATGATATAATTCGCGCGTGCGAAGAAGGACGATTTACGAACTCTTTGTCCTGGCCGCCGCGCTCGTCTTCGTTGGAGCCTTCGCCCTGCATAAGCTCCTCGCCGGCCTGCCCGACATCCAGCGGCTGCAGAACTACGTTCCCCCGCTGACCAGCTACGTTTACGACAAGGACGGCAACGTCGTCGCCGAGTTCTCCATCCAGCGGCGGGCTTTGCTGCCGCTCGACAAAATCCCCCAGGACATGCAGAACTCCGTGATCGCGGTGGAAGACGACCAATTCTACAGCCACTGGGGAATCTCGCCGCGCGGCATCCTGCGCGCGGCCTTGACGGACATTCTCTCCGGACACTTCCGCCAGGGCGGCTCGACCTTGACCCAGCAGGTCTCCAAGCAGATCTTCCTCACCCCCCAGAAAACCTTAACCCGAAAAATCCGCGAGGCCCTTCTCGCCATCGAAATTGAGCACAATTTCTCCAAGCAGGAAATCCTTCAAATCTATCTCAATCAAGTCTACTTCGGGGAAGGCGCCTACGGCATCGAATCCGCGGCGCGCATCTACTTCGGCAAGAACGTCGACGACTTGAGCCTGGCGGAGTGCGCCCTTCTGGCCGGCCTTATCCAATCGCCGCAGGGCAACTCGCCGTTCATCCATCCCAAGAAAGCGCTCAATCGCCGCGACTTCGTCCTGCAGCGCATGGAGGATGAAGGCATGATCAGCCCGGCGGAAAAAGCCGAGGCCGACGCCGAACCGCTGCCGACCGCGAAATGGATTGGGCTTTCGGCGCAAGCGCCTTACTTCGTGGAGTACATTCGGCAGAGAATGGAGCGCAAATACGGCTACGACGCGCTTTGGAAAGGCGGCCTCAAGATTTACACCACGCTGGACTTGAG
>JAGWJU010000005.1 GCA_028865585.1 Elusimicrobiota bacterium
GAAACGCCCAAGCTGACGGACCGCGGCCAGCGCATGGCGCCCGAGCAAATGAAGGCCCTCGACTTGAACCGCTCGCGCCAAACCCAGGCGCAAGGCATCCAGGAGCATCTCTCTTTCAGCCACGGGGCACAGGCCATGGCCGCCCTGCCGCGCCTGCAGGACGTGGGCGAGCGTCAAGTCGCCGATTTGCCCCAAGCCATCAAGCTCGACAACGAACGGCGCCAGGCCCAGGCCATGCAGGTCCTGGGCGCCGCGGAGAACCTCCCCGCGCCCCAAGTCGCGCAGGCGCCGGCGCCGCTGCAGGAGGCGGCGCCCGAACCCTCAGGCCCGCCGCCCAGCGCCTTAAGTTCCATTCTGCCATCGCAGGAGCTTTCCATGGCGCCGCAGCAGCGCCCCGAGGAAGCGCCGGCCTTAAACGCCCTGCCCCTGCCCAAGCAGCGGCGCAAGGCGGCCATCCTGCCGGAGAACAAAAAGGGCGTCGACATCGAGGGGCCGTTGGCCGACCGCAAGATCCTCCACTACGAGATCCCCTCTTTTCCGGACTGGGCGCGGCAGGAAGGCGTGCTCGAAGCCGACGTGGCCATCCATTTCTGGGTTTCGCCGGACGGCACGGTCCAGCCCGACATGAGCATCGAACGCACCTCGGGCTACGGCCGGCTCGACCATCTGGCGATGAAGTCTCTGGCGCGCTGGCGCTTCGCGCCCATCAACACGAACGAGCGGCAGTGGGGCATCATCACTTTCCGCTTCGTCCTGGAGTGAACATGACACGAACAATCCTGGCTTTGGCGTTTTCCCTGACTTTGACGGCGGCGGCCGCGGCCCAGCAGAACCCGGCGGCACTGCCTGGGATGGACTCGGGGGCCTCGGCGCCCGCCGCGCAGGCTTCCCAGGCGCAAGCCGCCCAGCCGTCCGCCGTGACCAACGCCCAGGGCATGCCCACCGAGGTCACCATTACCGGGGCCGGAGGCTCCGCGGCGAAGGTCGGCGGGCAAAAACCGCCCCTGGCCATCACGGTGGATCCCTTCGCGACCATCCGGGATGACTTAAAGCCCGATCCCTCGCTGCTCCTGGCCGTCTCGCCGCTCACGGTTTCATGGCAAAAGACGCACCCCGATTTCCTCGACAACCAGCGCGTGGTGGAGCCCTGGCGAACCTCTTTCGGCCGCGGGCCGGGCATCGTTTTCGGCGTGCGCAAGGAGCTCGACCGGGCGGTCGGCCGGCACCTGAGCGGCCAGGAAGCCGCGCATTACGGCTGGACGCTCACCGTCGCGGACGAAGCCGGCCGCGTGTTCTACCGCTCCGGCGGTCCGGACAGCCCGCCCGCCGAAATCGTGTGGTCGGGCGAGAACGAGGACGGCGAGTGGATCAGGGCCGGCCACTCCTACTCGGCCGTCTATTCCTTCACCGCGCCAGACGGCTCGCCCTACACCATCGCGGGCGATCCGCTCCTTTTCCACGGCATCGTCCACCAGGAGGCCACGGGCCTCTACATCAGCCTCGACTCCGAGGCCCTCTTCGGCCTGGACAAGTCGGCCCAGTCCCTCCAGACCGGAGGCCTGGACCTCCTGCGTTCAGCCGCGGACCTCATCAAGCGCGACTACTCCGGCATCCCCATGAGCGTGCGCGTCTACGCGGCGACCGGAAGCCTGGGCCAGTCCCAAGCTTCGGCCGTGGCGGCCTACCTGCAGCGCGAGCTCATGACCCCGCCCGACAACATCGGCGAGGAATCCTCCGCCGCGCCCTTCGCCGACCAGCGGGTAGAAATCGTCGTCCTAAATCGCTAGAATCTCCTTGTCTGGACGTATCATTGCGTTCCTTATATAGGGATGCCCAGGCACCCAGGAGGTTTCCAATGAGCATTAAAGTCGGAATCAACGGCTTTGGCCGCATCGGCAGGCTGGTCTTGCGCGCGGGCTTGAAGAACCCGGCGCTGGAGTTCGTCGCCATCAACGATTTGGGAGACGCCAAAACCATGGCGCACCTCTTCAAGCACGACTCGACCTTCGGCGCCTATCCGGGGCGGGTCGAGGCCAAGGACGGCGCGCTCGTTATCGACGGCCGGACCATCAAGGTCTGCGCCGAGAAGGAGCCGGCCAAGCTGCCTTGGAAAAGCCTGGGCGTGGAGCTGGTCATCGAGTCGACCGGGCGCTTCACCGACGCCGAGAAGGCGCGCGGCCATTTGACCGCCGGCGCCGCCAAGGTCATCATTTCCGCCCCGGCGAAGAACGAGGACATCACCGTGTGCATGGGCGTCAACGAGGACCGCTACGACCCTGCCAAGCACCACGTGGTCTCAAACGCCTCCTGCACCACCAACGCCCTGGCGCCCCTGGTGAAGGTGCTGCACGAGAGCTTCGGCATCACCTCCGCCATGATGACCACGGTGCACTCCTACACCAACGACCAGGTCATCCTGGATTTTCCCCACAAGGACATGCGCCGGGCCCGCGCCGCGGCCCTCTCCATGATCCCCACCAGCACCGGCGCGGCCAAGGCCATCGGCCTGGTCATTCCGGAGCTCAAAGGCAAAATCACGGGCGTAGCCATCCGCGTGCCCACGCCGGACGTTTCCATCGTGGATTTGACCGCGAGCACGGCCAAACCCACCTCCAAGGAGGAGGTCAACGCCGCGTTCCAGAAGGCGGCGGCCTCGGGCCGGCTCAAGGGCTACCTGCACTACTGCGAGGAAAGCCTGGTCTCGCGGGATTTCTTGGGCGACTCGGCCAGCTCCATTTTCGACGCGCCCCTGACCGACGTCAACGACAAGACCATGGTCAAGGTCTTCGGCTGGTACGACAATGAGTGGGGTTACTCCAACCGCGTCGTGGACCTGGCCGCCTACGTGGCCGGCAAGACGGCGGTCGCCGCCTAAGGGCGGCGCAGCCTTTCAAAGACCGCGCGAGCCGATGAAGACGAAAGCCGCCGTGCTGGGGGTTCCCATGGACATGGGCGCCTCCAAGTCCGGCTCGGCCCAGGCCCCCGAGGCCATCCGCCGCGCCAAGCTCCTTGACGTCCTTGGCGCCGCCGGAATTCCCGCGGAGGACTGCGGCGACATCGAGATTCCGGACGCGCCGCCGACGCCGGCTCCGGCCAAGTCCAAAAACGCCCACGCCGTTCTCAAAGTCTGCCGCGAACTGGAGAAACGCGTGCGCCGCCTGATCAAGAGCGGCCGCACGCCCGTGGTGCTGGGCGGCGACCACAGCCTGGCCATGGGCAGCATCGCGGGCGCGGCGCGCGCCCTGCGCGACGAGGGCAAGGCGCTCGGCGTCATCTGGGTCGACGCTCACGCCGACATGAACACGCCGCGCACAACGCCCAGCGGCAACCTCCACGGCATGCCGGCCGCGCACCTCCTGGGCCTGGGCGACCGCTCTTTCGCGCGCGTGGGCGGCTTCTCACCCAAAATCGCGGCGGAAAACTTCTGCTTCGTGGGCCTGCGCGACGTCGATTCAGAGGAAGCCGCGACTTTGCGAAAGTCCCAGGCGCGCGTCTTCGCCATGCCCGCCATCGACCGCTACGGCATGGGGGCCGTCATGGAGCGCGCCCTGGCCGCCGCAACCCAGGGCACCGCGGGATTTTACTTGAGCTTCGACGTCGACGCCGTCGATCCGCAAAACGCGCCCGGAACGGGCACGAAAAAGCGCGGAGGTCTCACCTACCGCGAGGCGCACCTGCTCATGGAGATGGCCGCGGAAAGCGGCAAGCTCGTTGGACTGGATTTGGTGGAGGTCAATCCGCTGGAGGACGAGCACAACTCGACCGCGGTCCTGGCGACGGAAATCATCGCCTCCGCCCTGGGAAAGAGGATTTACTAATGAGCCCGGAACCCGTCAAAAGCCAAGCTTTGAAAGTTCGACGCCTGCAGGAGCTTCCAGTCGAGGGCAAGCGCGTCCTGGTCCGCGTGGACTACAACGTCCCCATGTCCGTTGGGCGCGTCACGGACGACACGCGCGTACGCGAGACCCTGCCCACGCTCAAGCACCTGATTTCAGCCGGCGCGCGCGTATCCCTCATCGCGCATTTGGGACGGCCTAAGGGCAAGCCCGAGCCCAAGTCCAGTTTAAAGCCCGTCGTCCCGGTGCTGGAGAAGCTTCTGGGGCGGCCCGTGGCCTTCGCGGCGGACTGCGTGGGCCCCGAGGCGGAAAAGGCCGCGGCGGCCCTGCGGCCCGGCGGCGTTCTGCTGCTGGAGAACCTCCGCTACCACGCGGGCGAGGAGGCCAACGACAAGGCCTTCGCCAAGAGCCTCTCCAAGCTGGGCGAGGTCTTCGTGCAGGACGCCTTCGGCGCCCTGCACCGAGCGCACGCCTCCACCGCGGCTCTGCCGGCCCTGCTCCCCTCGGCCGTGGGGCTTCTGGTGCAAAAGGAGCTCGAGTTCCTCGACCGAGTCATCGGCCACCCCGAACGCCCATTCGTGGCCGTCATCGGCGGCGCCAAGGTCTCGGACAAACTGGGCGTCTTGAAGAAGCTCGTCGAACGGGTGGACGCGCTCCTCATCGGCGGCGGCATGGCCTACACCTTTCTTGCGGCCCAGGGCGTCTCCATCGGGAAGTCCCTGCTGGAGCAGGCCAAGATGCCTGACGCCCAAGGCATCGTGGAAAAAGCCTACGCGCGGCAGATGGAGTGCCTGCTGCCGGCCGATCACGTGGCGGTCAAGGAGATCAAGGCCGGCGCCGAGTCGGTGCTCACCCAGGGCATGGCCGTTCCGCAGGATCTTATCGGCGTCGACATCGGGCCGCGTACCGTCGAGTTTTTTACCGAACATATCCGAAGCGCCAAGACGGTGTTCTGGAACGGCCCCATGGGCATCTTCGAAATCGACGACTTCGCAAAGGGCACCCTCTCCGTGGCCCAGGCCATCGCCAAAGCCACGAAAGCGGGCGCCACGACCATCGTGGGCGGCGGAGACAGTCTGGCCGCACTGGCCAAGGCGGGCCTCTCCGGGCAAGTCAGCCACGCCTCGACCGGCGGCGGCGCGAGCCTGGAGCTTCTGGAAGGCAAGATCCTGCCGGGCTTGGCCGCACTGGCCCTATGATGGGCCCGATTTCGCCGACAAACTGATATAATACAGCCTCTATGTTCTACCATTTCATTCTGGTTGTGCACGTGCTCGTGTGCGCTCTTCTAGTCCTCGTCATTCTTCTGCAGACTGGACGGGGCGCCGGCCTCTCCGTCTTCGGCGGCGGCGGAGACTCCCTCATCACCACGCCGACGGGCTCCAATTTTCTCAAGACCGCGACGCAGGTCCTGGCCGGCGTCTTCGCCGCGACCTCGCTTTTCCTGACGCTCTTGACCAACCGTACCGGCATGAGCAGCGTCACGTCCCGCTTCAACCTTCCGCCGGCGCCGGCCTCCCAGCCCGCCGCGCCGGCTGCGGCCCAGCCGAAGGCGGAGGCCCCGGTCAAGAAGTAGGCTTTTTGCGCGGGTGGCGGAACTGGCAGACGCGTACGTTTGAGGTGCGTATGCCGCAAGGCGTGAGGGTTCGAGTCCCTCCCCGCGCATGAACGGTCCCAAAGTCCCGTAGGCCAAAAGTCCGTCCTCTCTTGCCCCGAAGCCTCATGCTCCGGGCCTCCCTTCCCTTTATAATAGTTCAATGCCGCAATCGGAGCGGGACGCCATGACGAAGAACCTCAGGAAATATTTCACCCTCTGCCTATCCGCCGCCCTGATCCTGATTTCACCGGGCTTAGCCTCCTACCAAGTCCTTGCCGCGGAACTCGAGGCCGCGCCTGCGGAAACGGGCGCCTCTTCGCTCCCCGAAAATGCCGCCTTGCCCCTTTCCGCCGCCCAAATCAATTTGGACGCCGGAGAATCCGCGGCTCTTCCGAAATCGCCGGAGACGCCGAGCATCCCGCAAGCGGAGGAAACCGCGCTTCCAGCACCTACCGCGGAATCCGCGCGCAGCGCGAAAACTCCGGTCAGGATCGCCATCGTTGGAGCGGGGCCCGCGGGATTCTTTACGGCCGAGGCCCTGCTCAAGCAAACGAAAGTTCCCGTCAGAGTCGACGTTTTCGACCGCCTTCCCACCCCCTACGGCCTCGTGCGCAGCGGCGTGGCGCCGGATCACCAAAAAGCGAAGGAGTCGACATCGCTTTACGAGCGCATCGCCGCCCATCCGGCTTTCCGGTTTTTCGGGAACATCCGCGTCGGGAAGGAGATTTCGGCCGCGGACTTGGCGCGGCTCTACGATCAGGTGGTCTACGCGAGCGGCAGCGAGGCGGAAAAAAAACTGGGAATCCCGGGCGAAGATCTTCGCGGCGTCCACGGCGTCTCATCCTTCGTGGGCTGGTACAATTCCCACCCCGATCACCAGAGCCGGACGTTCGACCTCTCCGGCCGCAGCGCCGTCGTCATCGGCGCGGGCCCGGTCGCTCTGGACGCCGCGCGCGTCCTCGCCAAGAATCCCGAGTCGCTCTCCGCGACGGACATCTCTGAAAAGGCCCTTGCCGCGCTGAAAAAAAGCGGCGTCAAAAGCGTCCACGTCCTCGGCCGCCGCGGCCCCGCCGACGCCACTTTCTCCCGCGCCGACGTTGGAGAGCTAGGCTCCCTGGATTCCGCCGATCTGGTCGTCAAGCCGGAAGAAGCCCCGGCGGGCGATTTAGAGAGCGCGAACGCCCGATATCTCGCGGATCAGGCGCGCCGAGGCGAGGGAACCGCCGAAAAGAAAATTCGCCTGCGCTTTTTCGCCACTCCGCTCGAGATTATGGGAGACGGCGGACGGGTCACGGGAGTCAAAATCAAAAAAGCGGACGGCACGATCGAGATCATTCCCGCCGACCTCGTCCTGCGCGCCATCGGATACCGCGGCGCCCCGCTGCCCGGCGTGCCCTTCGACCAGGCGCGCGGCGTCATTCCCAACGCCGCCGGGCGGGTGCTCGACGCCGCCGGCGCTTGGGTGCCGGGAACCTACGTCGCCGGATGGGCCAAGCACGGGGCCCGCGGCCTCATCGGCGCCCAGCGCTTGGACGCCCAAGCCACGGCGAAGGCCATGCTGGAGGACGCCGCGGCCGGGCGCTTCACCTCGCCTCTGGCCAAGTCCGCGCGCGCCGTCGTCGATCTTCTGGAGGCTCGCAACGCGCGCTTCATCACGATTGATGATTGGCGGCGCATCGACGCGATGGAAAAAGCCGCCGGAGCGGCCGCCGGGAAGCCCCGCGTCAAATTCGAATCGACTGCGGCCGCGCTTGAGGCTCTCAAGTCATCGCCCGAAGCGGCCTTGCCGGCGACGCCCCGCTCCATTCAGGGGCCCATCTACGCCGAAGAAAACGGCGCCCTCCGCCCGCTGTCCTATAATCCGGCCCTGCCCACCGTGCCGCTTTGGAAGGAGGCCTGGCGATGGATCGCGCATTCCCCCGCAAAAATCAGGGTGGTCCGCTCCTATATGGCGCGCGTGCGCGAGCACCTCGAGGAAATCACAGACGACGATCTGCGCTGGTCCTTGAACCGCTTTCGCCTTCTGGAAAACCAGGAAGGCATCCTGCGCCAGGGCAACCGGGAGCTCGTCAACAACTGGAAGCAATGGACCGGATCGAGCCTGCGGAATGTCGGACCGGACGACTTCAACGGAGCCTCCCTCTCGCGCACAAGCCTGCGCAAAATCTTCAAGCAGGCGATGGATCGCGAGGAGCCGACCCGGGCCTATCAGTACACGGCCGCGATGAATCTGCACAACTACATGCCGCGGGTCTCCCACTTCATGGGCGTTTCCATGCAGGAACGGGTCATCGCCGTCGCTCTCAGAGGCCGCGCGCCGGCCCGCTCCGTGTGGGCGATGGAGGAAGAGCGCCACGGCAACATCATCGAGACCGTCTATAATCTTTCGCGCGAGCCGGGACAACCGGAGCTCCGCGAGCAGGGCATCGCGCCCACGAGTCCCAAACCCGGCGAGTACTCGGCGCGCTCGATGATCGCCAACCGCGCCCTGGCCGAAATCGGCGCGGCCAGCGGATACCTGCTGCTTAAATCCAACGCCCGCAAGGGAAGCCCGGCCGATCTTGCGCTTGAGGGCATTTTCCGTGACGAGGTCTACCACTACGCGCTCATGGACGCGGCGCGCAAATGGGGTCTGGGCCTGCGCACCCGCTGGGCCCGCCTGAGGAACATCATCCGCCATAACTTCGACAACCCCCTTCCCGAGGCCGTCGACGCCGTGATCCACGAGCGCAGCGGATTTTCGCCCCTGACCGTTTTCCAGGTGATCTACGCCTTCTATCACGTGGACAAGCGCGTGGACCGCTTCCTGCGCACCGTCCCCGACGAAGAAGGGCGCAGCCTCGTAGGCAAGGTCTATCAGAACGAAGGAGAGGTTCGCTCGGCCATCGCCCGCGGCGAACACACCTGGACCGATCCGTTCCCCATGGAGCTTAATCCCGAAATGAGCGCCGCCGACGTCCGCGAACTCGCCAGGCGCTTTCCCGATCGCTTCGACACGAACCAGCGCCGGATGACCCAAGGCCAGATCCGCGAAATTCTCGACCGCTACCGCCGCAGCCTTGAGACGCCCTCCTACTGGCTGCGCCGCAAAGGATTCCAGGAGATCTCGGCTCCCGGAGCGAACATCGCGCGCCTTAAGCGCTCCATCGGCGCGGGCGCGGAGTCAATCCGATTCGATATCTTTTTCCCCAAATCGGGCGTGGCGTGGCCGGGCGGAGCGGCGGTCAAGCCTTTCATCACAATCCGCACGGGCGAAAAGGCCCACGGCGTTCTCTACGCAGGCCCGCTGCACGACCTCTCCCTGCGCCAAGTCGGCCTAATCTTCTCCGCTGAAAACGCCTCGTCGCTGGCCGAGTTCAAGAAGCTGGGAACGGACTACACCCCGAAAGAAATCGCGGATCGCCTGCTGGAGAGCCCGGTCTACCAAGCCGAGCCCATCCCCGTGGCGGACGCCTCCGGCTCCTCGCGCGACGCGGGCCAATCGCCCGCCAGGGCCGAATCGGATCAGGACAAGGCGTCCCGCTCCGACGAGTCCGCGAAGGAAGCCAAAGCCTACAAGACCTATATGTGCCTGGTCTGCGGCTACAAATACAACGAAAAAGACGGAGACCCAGACCAAGGAGTCAAACCAGGCACGCGCTGGGAGGACGTCCCCGAGACGTGGACCTGTCCGGAGTGCGGCGAGAGCAAAGCCAGCTTCGAAGAGGACATGGTCGAGATTCCCTCGGAGTAGGCATGAGGCGCATCGTCGTCCGGCGGCCCGGCGGCCGCTCGGCTCTCGAACTTCTGGAGGAAAAGGATCCCGTCCCGGGCCGAGGCCAGGTGCGCGTACGCACGGCCGCCGCCGGCGTCAACTTCGCGGACGTCATCGTCCGCGAAGGATACTACGAGGCGGCCAAAAACCTCTATCCGATGACCCCGGGATTCGAATTCGCGGGGACCGTCGACGCCCTGGGCCCTGACTGCGGAAGTTCCTTCAAGGAGGGCGACAGGGTTTTCGGCTTCACCCGCTTCGGCGGGTACGCCTCGGCTCAAATCGCGGACCCCGGGCGCCTGCGCCCCCTGCCGGACTCTTGGGATTTCGCCGACGGCGCCGCCGTCCCGGCCGTGCATCTGACCGCTTATCATGCGCTTTTCAAAGTCGCGCACGTCCAGCCGGGAGACACGGTCCTTGTTCACTCGGCGGCGGGTGGCGTCGGATCCGCCCTCTCCCAGCAGGCCAAAATCGCGGGCGCGCGCGCCGTGGGCGTAGTCGGATCCCAAGCCAAGGCTCAAGCCGCCCTTGCGGCCGGCGCGGAATCGGTCGTCTCGCGGGGATCGCATCTTTGGGAGGACATCGACCGCGCGGCCCCCGAGGGCCTGGACGCCATCTTCGACGCCAACGGAGTGACCACTCTTCGCCCCGGATTCAAGCGTCTTAGGCCCGGCGGGCGGCTCGTGGTCTACGGCTTCGCCGAAATCATGCCCCGAGGGCGCCGGCCGTGGCTGCCGGAGCTCGCATGGAATTGGCTGCGCGTGCCCCGCTTCTCGCCCCTTGAGATGACCTCCAGCAACCGCGCCGTCATGGGATTCAACGTCGTCTTCCTGACCGACAAGGCCGAACTGGCCAAGGAAGGATTCGACGCCGTCGCGCGATGGATGCGGGAGGGGCGGCTCAAAAAAGCGCCGGTCTCTCGTTTCCCGCTTGAAGAAACCGCCCAGGCTCACGCCGCGCTGGAATCGGGGAAAACCGTCGGAAAGCTTGTCCTGACGTTCTAGCCCCCAGCCGGGACCCGCCTATCTCCGTCCCCCCTGATTCCACCGATCGGGCCGGCCTTTCCGGTACATGCGGCGCCTGCGCAACCGCCTCCGCAGAGGGCCCTGCCCGCGGATCGGCAGCCGATTACTCCGCCCGCCGGGGAAGCGCCGCACGCGGCGCGCACGAGCGCGCCGGATCATCTCCCGGCGCAATAGACGCCGGCGGGAGGCCGGCATCCTCCGCCAAAGCCGGCGCAGCCCGCGCTGGCGGCGCAAAAGGCGGACCATGCGCGCGCGGTAGCGCAGGAAATGCCTCAAGGCGTGCGGCCTCGCCGGCGGGCCTCCGCGGGGAACGTCCGTCTCCTGGTTCGAAGTCAAAATCTGCGCAGGCCCGCCGGCGGCCCCCGAGACGGCGACGCGGCCTTCGTCGAAGACGCCGACGTCGGTCGTACCCTGAGCCGTCAGGCCGACGCCGAACTCCGTGCCGCGCACCGCGGCCACGGCGTCCGGAGTCTCCACCCGCAAGGCTTGGCCGCTCAAGAGATGGTGGATTTTAGCCAGCAGGCCGCCGGAAGCAAGAGAAAGCTCGGTCGAAGACCGGGCGTCCGAACGCAAGGTAAAGTCCGTGTCCTCGTTCAGGGACACGAGATGAAGGCCGTCGAAACCTACTTCGGCCGAAGAGCCCGGTCCGGTCGTCACGCGGTCGCCCTGCTCTAAGGGCATGCCCGTAGCGGCGGGAACGGATCCGGAGGCCCCTGAGGGAAACACGGCGACGGCGCCCTGCGTCGAGATAATGCGCGCGTCCCAGTCGCCGGCTCCAGCCTGCGCGCTAAGGGCGCTCGAAAGGGCCGCAACGAACGCGAAAAGAGAAATCAAAACGGCCTTTGGATTGAGCATTGGCGGACAGGGACGACCGACAATTAAATAACAGGGGTTCGGCGAAAAATCAAGCCCCGGACAGAGGGGCGTCCTGCGGCGCGGCCAAAGCGGACGCCTCATAAGCCAAAGCCGCGACGGAGGCCAGGGCCGCGGTTTCGGCGCGCAGGGTCGCGGGACCCAAGCCGAACAAAAGCGCGCCCTCGGCCTCGGCGAGCTCCACCTCCTCGTCGGCCCACCCGCCTTCTGGGCCGATGAAAAGATGCGCGGAGAACTCTCCGTCCTTGGCATTGCGCAGGGCCTGGGACAATGCCGGACGCAGCACGGAGGCCGCGCAGACCCCCGGCAGAGCCTCCCAAGCGAATAAAACGGGACCGCGGCCTTGGCAGGCCTTGAGCGCGTCGCGCAATCGGACGGGCTCGCGCAGTTCAGGAAGATCGGCGCGGCCGCACTGCTTGGCTGCGGCCATCACAATGCGCTTGGAGCGCTCCATCTTGGCCCGGGCAGAGCCCTCCGGAACCACGGTCCGCTGGGTCAAAAGGGGCGCGAAAGCCGCGACGCCCAACTCCGTGCCCTTCTCCAAAAGCCAGTCCCAGCGCGCCTGCTTCAAAAGCGCCTGGTGGAGGACGACGCGGACGCGCGCGGGCGGCGGAGCGTCCTCTTCGATTTCCCGCTTGATGGTTCCGGCGACGGAGCCGTCCTTGCGAATGTCCGCGATGACGCCCTCGAAGCGACGTCCGCGGCCGTCAAAGAGCCGGAGCGAATCGCCAGGGCGCAGCCGCAGAACCTTGGCAATGTGGAAGGCTTCGGGCCCCTTGAGCACGAAGGATTTTCCGGTCAGGGCCTCGGGAGGAAGAAAAAACTGCGGCATGGCGGAGTCGCCTTATTCCTTACCGAAGATTTTCCTAAAGATTCCCCCATCGTCCTTCGCGTGGCCTTCCCCGCCGCGCGCGGAGCCGCTCGTCGAGGCGCCGGGAGCCTCTTCGCCGCGCAGGCTGCGCGCCAGCTCAAAGAGCAGCTTCTCTTGATGGGGAGTGAGGGACTTGGGCACTTCGATTTTGACCCGCACGAGCAGGTCGCCGCGGCCCTTGCCGTGGAGTTTGGGCATGCCCTGGCCGCGCACGCGCAGCATGGCGCCGTGCTGGACGCCCGCCGGAATCCTGATGGTCAGACGCTCGCCGTCCACGGCGGAAATTTCCAATGAGGATCCCACCGCCGCCTCCGCGATGTTGATCCCGCGTTCGCTGATCAAATCGTCCTCAGCGCGCTCGAAGCGCGGGTCGGTCTTGACCCTGACCAAAACGTAGAGATCGCCCGCGGCCGTGCCCCGCGCGCCGGCCTCGCCCTCGCCCGAGATGCGCAGCGTGGCGCCGTCGTAAACGCCGGGAGGAATCTTGACGGTGAACTTGGCCTCCTTGCGCGAGCGTCCGGCGCCGCGGCAGGTCCGGCACGGATTCTCGATAATCTGCCCCTCGCCGCGGCAGGCTGGGCACGTTTGGGACAGGGAGAAAAAACCTTGAGAGAGCTGCACGCGCCCGGAGCCGCGGCATTGGCCGCAGCGCTTCAAACCAGAGCCTTCCTTGGCTCCCGTGCCGCCGCAGGTCTGGCACACCTCCAGGCGCTCGAAGCTTAAGGGCACCTGCGCCCCGTGGAACGCCTGTTCCAATGAAACCTCCGTCTCGTACTTGAGATCCCGGCCGCGGCGCGAGCCCCGGCGCCCGCCGCCGCCCGTGCCCGAGGCGCCGAAGATGCTCTCGACGAAGTCCTCGAAGACGTCGCTCATGTCCGCGGACTGGCCGAAGCCCCCAAAGCCGCCGGCCCCGAAAGGCCCGGCCCCGGCGCCCGCCCCCGAAACGCCGGCCTCGCCGAACTGATCGTAGAGCCGGCGCTTTTGGGGATCGGAGAGCGTCTCGTAGGCTTGGTTGGCGCGGCGGAACTCATCCTCCGCGGCCTTGTTCCCGGGGTTGCGATCCGGATGGTGCTTCATGGCCAGCTTCCGGAAGGCAGCCTTGATCTCCGCCTCGGAGGCGTTGCGCGCGACCCCTAAGACGGAGTAGTAATCCTGCGCCATGGAGCCTTAAAGGCTAGCGCTTCTCGTCCACGACCTCGGCGTCCACGACCGTGTCGCCGCCGGGGCCCTTCTTCGCGTCTCCGGAAGGCTGCGCGCCTTCTCCGGCCGCGCCTGGCGACGCCTTGGCGCTTTCGGCCTTATAGATCTCCTCGGCCAGCTTGTGCGAGACTTTCATAAGCTCGTCCTTGGCCTTGGTGATGCGCGCGGAATCGTCGCCCTTCAAGGCGTCCTTCAGATCGGAAATGCCCCGCTCGATGGCGGCGCGCTCCTCCTGGCTGGCCTTGTCGCCGTGCTCGCGCAGGGCTTTTTCAGAGGCGGCCAGAACCGCGTCGGCCTCGTTCTTGGCGGCGACCTTCTCCTTGAATTTTTTATCTTCCTCGGCGAAGCGCTCGGCTTCCTGCACGAACTTCTCCACCTGATCCTTGGAGAGCTTGTTGGGCGCCGTAATGGTGATGTGCTGCGTCTTCTTCGTGCCCAGATCCTCGGCTTTGACGCTCAGGATTCCGTTCGCGTCGATGGAGAAGCTGACCTTGATCTGCGGAACGCCGCGCGGCGCCGGCGGGATGCCGTCTAAGTCAAACTTGCCCAGGGGCACGTTGTCGGAAGCCTTGGGGCGCTCGCCCTGAAGCACGTTGACCGTGACCGCGGGCTGGTTATCCGCCGCGGTCGAGAAAATCTGCGACTTCTCGACCGGGATGGTGGTGTTGCGTTCGATGAGGGGCGTCATGACGCCGCCCAAAGTCTCGATGCCGAGCGTCAAGGGCGTCACGTCCAAGAGGAGCACGTCCTTGACCTCGCCGGTCAGGACCGCGGCCTGGACCGCGGCGCCGGTGGCCACGCACTCCATCGGGTCGATGCCGCGCTCGACTTTCTTGCCTACGTAGTCTTCGACGAACTTCTGCACGATGGGCATGCGGGTGGGGCCGCCCACCAAGATGATCTTGGTGATGTCGGCGGGCTTTAATTTCGCGTCGTTCAAGGCTTGGTCGATGGAGGCCTTGCAGCGCTTGACGATGGCCTCAACCAAAGACTCGATCTTCGCGCGGGTGATCTTCAGAGCCAGATGCTTGGGCACGTTGTCGACCGCGGTGAGGTACGGAAGGTTGATCTCGGTCTCCATGGTGGAGGAGAGCTCGATCTTGGCCTTTTCCGCGGCCTCGCGCACGCGCTGGAAAGCCATGGGATCCTTGCGCACGTCGACGCCGGTCTCCTTCTTGAACTCGCCGGCCACGAAGTCGATGACGGCGTTGTCCATGTCCGTGCCGCCGAGCTGCGTGTCGCCCGAGGTGGAGACCACCTCGAAGACGCCGCCGCCGAAGTCCATGACCGTGACGTCGAGCGTGCCGCCGCCCAAGTCGAAGACCATGATCTTCTCGTCCTTGCCCTTCTTGTCGATGCCGTAGGCCAGGCACGCGGCCGTGGGCTCGTTGACGATGCGCACGACCTCAAGGCCCGCGATGGCGCCCGCGTCCTTGGTCGCCTGCCGCTGGTTGTCGTTGAAGTAGGCGGGAACGGTGATGACGGCCTTCTCCACCTTGTCGCCCAGGAAAGCCTCCGCGTCGCGCTTGACCTTCTGGAGCAAAAACGCCGAGAGCTGCTGGGGCGTGTACTCCTTGCCGTCCGGAGCCTTGTACTTGTGGTCCGTGCCCATCTTGCGCTTGAAGGCCATGAAAGTGCCGTCGGGATTGGCCACGGCTTGGCGCCGCGCCGGCTCTCCGACCAGCAGCTGGCCGTCCTTGGCGAAAGCCACGTAGGACGGGAAGGCCTTGCCGCCGACGGAAGTTCCCTCCGCCGACGGAACAATCGTCGCCTTGCCGCCCTCCAGAACCGCGGCGGCGGTATTGGACGTTCCCAAATCAATGCCGATAATTTTGCTCATACATCCTCCTCTTTGGTTTGCTTCTTTTTGCTCGTTCCCTGCGAGATGCGCACCCGCGCGGGGCGCAGCACCTTGTCGTGGAGGGTGAACCCGGCCTGAAGGACATCCAGCACCGTGCCCTCGGGGCTCTCGGACTCGACCGCGCCAAGAACCTCGTGGCGCAGCGGATCGTAGGGCTTGCCCAGGGCGTCCATGGCCGCGATCCCCTCCTCCTTGAAAATCTTCTCGAACTCCTTGAAAATTCCCTCCATGCCCCGCGCCAAATCCGAGTCCGCGTGCGCGGCCTGGATTTGCCCGTGAGCCATCTGGAGCAGATCGTAAATCGGCAAAAGCTTCAAAAGCACCTCGGCCCGGCCCGCACGGCGCAGCTCGGGCTTTTCCCGATCGACGCGCTTGCGGTAGTTCTCGAACTCGGCCTTTAGGCTCAAAAGCTGGGCGAAGTAATCCGGCTCGGACGCCGCCTGCCCGGGCGCGGCTCCCGCCTTCTCCTCTGAAATCGGATCCGTCTCCGGATCGGGATGAGGGCCTTTCGCCCTGGGGTCAAAACGGCTCATTCCTCGTCCTCCTTGGCCCACCGCGCCAAACGTTCGGTGACCAAGCCGCTCATGTAATCGACCAAGCTCATCATGCGCGGATACTCCATGCGCTTGGAGCCCATGATTCCCAAAATCCCGACGACCCGCCCGTTGTAGTTGTAGGTGGTCGTCACCAGGCTCAAGCTTGAAAGCTCGGGAATTCCGCTCTCCGCGCCGATGCGCACCCGGGGCTTGGGCGCGGAGTCGTCCTTGCCCTGCAGCCGGATCTTGAGCTCCCGGCCCAGAAGGCCGGCGATGGCGTTCTTCTCGCTGATGACGCGCATGAGCGATTGCACCACCTTCAAGTCGCCGATTTCCTCGGCCTGGCTCAGGATATTATCGGCCCCCTCCACAAACAGGGCCCCGGGTTCGACTAGACTGCCCACCTGTTGGAGCAGGTTGTCCGCCAAAAGACTCAAGTCCCTGAACTCGTCTTCGATTTGCTTGAGCTTGGCCATGACGATGGCCTGGGCCTGGGACACGCCGCAGCCGCGGATGTTCTCGTTCAAAAACCGGTTGAGCGTGTTGATCTGCCGCGCCGTGGGCGCGAAGGAAAGCTGGATGGGCCAATGCCGGACCAAGCCCGCCTCGGTCACCAGAATCGCCAGCACGCTCTTGCCGCCCAAAGGAATAATTTCCAGGCGCTTCAAAGTCTGCCGGGCCGCTTGGGGCGAAAGCACCAATCCCGCGCTGCGCGAGACCCGGGACAAGAGGCGCGAGGTTTCGGAGAGAAGGATGTCCAGCTCCTGCATGCGTTCTTGATACTGCCGCTCGATGCCCTCTTTCTCATCCGCGGCCAGACGCTGGACGTCGGCCAGGTAGTCCACGAAGAAACGGTAGCCTTTGTCGGTCGGCTCTCGGCCGGCCGAGGTATGAGGCTGGTGCAGATAGCCGTCTTCCTCAAGTTCCTGAAGGATGTTGCGGATGGTCGCCGGCGAAAGCTTGAAGCGCCCTTCGTCCGCGATGATGGACGAGGACACGGGCCGCGAGGTCTTGATGTAGTAGTGCACGGCCCATTGCAGGATGTCCTTCTTCCTGCGTTCGGCGATTTCGGGCTTGAGCTGGCGCATATCCTTATATATTAAGGAAGCGGGCCTAGGGCCGCCCCCCACCTAAATTAGCAATCATAAATACCGACTGCTAATATTATAAATCACGGCGGGTCTTGAGTCAAGCCCGCCGGAGCTGACGGGGGGCGCTACTTGCCCAGCTTGGTGCCGGTGATCACCTCGTCGATGATCCCGTAGGCCTTGGCCTCTTCGGCCGACATGTAGTAGTTGCGCTCCATGTCCTTGCCGAGCTTTTCGAGCGGCTGGCCCGTGTGCTTGGCCATGATTTGTTCCAAGATCTCGCGGGTCTTGGCCATCTCCTTGGCCTCCAGCACGATGTCGGTCGCCTGGCCCGAGATGCCGCCCACCAAGGGCTGATGGATCATGATGCGCGACTGCGGCAGGGCGAAGCGCTTACCCTTGGCGCCCGCGGCCAGGATGACCGCGCCGAAGGACATGGCCATGCCCATGCAGATGGTTGTGATCGGGGACTTGATGAACTGCATGGTGTCGTAGACCGCCAAGCCCGCGGTGACCATGCCGCCGGGGGAGTTGATGTAAAGATTGATGTCCTTGCTGTGATCGTCCGAGTCCAGGTATAAAAGCTGGGCGATGAGCACGTTGGCCGAGTCCGTGGTGAACTCGCCCTCGTACCCGCCGACGAAAATGATGCGGTCCTTCAAGAGGCGCGAGTAGATGTCGTAGCCGATGACGGCGCCCTGATTGGCGCGCTCGATGACTTGCGGGATAAGATTCATGGTTCCTCCAGTTTCCGGATATTCTATCATCTCATGGTGGCAAAGTCAGCCGTGACCAAAGAGCACTTCGCGCGCCTGCTCGATCTGCTCGAAATCGAGCGGGAAGCGGAGAAGGAGGAGAACATCCGCGAAATCCGGCGCTTCCCCCTTTCCACCCGCGAGGCGCTGGGCAAGACCGCGACGGGACTCATCTTGGAGGGCGTCGAGGAAGGACTGGGCGGCATGCCGCTTCTGGCGCTCTATAAACCCACGGACGGCCGCGCGGAGGACGGGCTTTCTCCTTTTCATGCCATGGGCTCGGGCGACAACGTGCTGGTGAGCTTTCCCCCCGGCACCGAGCCCGCCGGAGCGGAGGGCACGCTCTACAGCGTCGAGGAGAGCCGCACCGTGGTCGCGCTCTCGGGCCCCTCGCCCCGCAAATTCCCGCGAGGCGCCTTCCAAATCGACATGCTGGGTTCGGACGCCACCTACCGGCGCATGAAAAAAGCGCTTGCCGCCGTGACGGAAGCCAAAAAAAGCCGCCTGGCCGAGCTGCGCGAGATTGCCATGGGGCAGACCGGCCCCGCCAAGGGCCGGGCGCATGCCGTCGATTTTCTGAACGCGGACTTAAACGAATTCCAGCGCCAGGCGGTCTCGCGCTGCCTGGCCGCCCAGGACCTCGCCCTGGTTCACGGCCCCCCGGGCACCGGCAAAACCACGGTGCTGGTCGAAGTCATCCGGCAATCCGCGCTGCGCGGCGACAGGGTCCTGGCCAGCGCGCCTTCCAACATCGCGGTCGACAATATCCTGGAAAAGCTTCTGCCCGCGGGGCTGCGCGTGGTCCGGCTTGGGCATCCCGCGCGCACGCTGGAATCCCTGCGCCACAGCAACCTGGCCGCTCTTATAGAAGAGGATCCGGCTTACCAGGAAGTGCGCGAATTGGACGCCTGGCGCGAGCGGCTCATCAAGCGTGGCTCGCGCTTCGGACGCGGACAGCTGGGCTACGACGAGAAGCAGCGCCTGGACCGCGAGACCGCCAAGCTCTGGCGCCAGGCGCGCGACATCGAGTACGACATCTCGCGGCGCGTCATCGCCGGCGCGCAGGTGGTGCTCGCCACGCACGGCGGCCTCTCGCACAAGCTGGTCAAAGGTTCGTTCGATTTAGTCGCCATGGACGAGGCCTCGCAAGCGACGGAGCCCCTGTCTTGGATTCCCCTCACCATGGCTAAGAAGGCGGTCTTTGCCGGAGACTCCCTGCAGCTGCCGCCCACCATCTACTCCAAGGAGGCCGCCGAGGGCGGGCTCGCCGTCACGCTCTTCGACCGCTTAAAGGACATCCTGCCCGACTCCATGCAGACGCTCCTGCGCGTGCAGTACCGCATGCACGAGGCCATCATGGGATTCTCCTCGGGCGAGTTCTACGAAGGCAAGCTCATCGCCCACGAATCGGTCCGCAGCCACACCGCCGCGGAGCTCCCGGGCGTCGAGCCCGGCGACCTGACCGGCATGCCGCTGACTTACGTCGACACCGCGGGCGCGGGCTACGAGGAGTCCTGGAACGAGCTTTTAGAGAGCCGCGAAAACGCCGGCGAGGCCCGGCTAGCCCTGCGGCTTCTCAACAGGCTCCTGGCCGCCGGCTTGGAGCCCAAGCACCTGGCGGTGCTGACCCCCTACGTGGCGCAGGCCAAGCTCCTGCGCTCGCTCATCAAGGTTCCGGGCCTGGAAATCGGCTCGGTCGACGGCTTCCAGGGCCGGGAAAAAGAGGCCGTCATCGTCTCTCTGGTGCGCTCGAACCCGGACGCCGAGGTGGGATTTCTCTCGGACACGCGGCGCATGAACGTGGCCCTGACCCGCAGCCGACGCCTGCTCATCGTCATCGGCGACAGCGCCACGCTGGGGCAAAATCCCTTCTACGCCCGCTTCATCGACTACGCGGACCAAGCCGGGGCGCACCGCTCGGCTTACGAGTGGCCGCAAACCTAGGCCCGCGGCTCGCCGCTTA
The DNA here is from genome assembly GCA_028865585.1 of Elusimicrobiota bacterium. Taxonomy (GTDB): domain Bacteria; phylum Elusimicrobiota; class Elusimicrobia; order UBA1565; family UBA9628; genus JAGWJU01. The sequence goes on from JAGWJU010000005.1 coordinate 19,360, forward strand.
GTTTCCGCCGTCCCAGGCGGCGCCCTTCAAGAACGAAAAGTTGAGCACGCCGTCCAAGGCTTTCTCAAAGGACGCCTTGCTCTTGACCACGGGCGCCCGGGCCGGCGCGGCCATGGGCTGGGCGAAGATCTGATTCAGGATGTAGGCCAGGCGTACGCCGGCCTTCTCCAACTGCTCGTAGGCGATGGGCTGCATCTGCTTGACGTAGTCCGGTCCGAACACCGCGGCATTTTGGGACGGGTCGTAGTCCTGGGCGTAGACGGGACGGATGACGTTCTTGGCGATGTCGAAGCTCTCCACCGCGGCCTCGTCCGGCAGATCGGGAACGGAGGTCCAGGCGCTGGTGTCGCGGTTGCCTAAGTCCTGGTCGAGCTTGGCCGCCAAATCCGAGGAATCCGCGGCCTGCGCCGCGCCCGTCTCGGTCATGGCCCCGTAGCGGGGCATGAACACGTCGTCCCAAAGCGAATGCAGGTTCCAGGGCTTGCCCTCGAAAACGACCTTTTTCTTGTTCCCGCCCCAGTCGTTGTCGTCGTTGACGTGCAGGGGCTGGTGCTCGTCGCCCACGAAATGGGTCAGGAACATGAGCGCCATCTGGCGATTGCTCAGGGACTCGCCCGGCGTCTCCAGAATCTGGATGTCGTATTTGATTTGGGCCATCACGCATTTTTTGGCCGGGTTGCCGTTGGTGTTGTCCTGGCAGTACTGCTCGATGTCCGAGGCCGTGGGCGAAGCCGAGTTGGGCACGTTCGCGAAGTGCCATCCGGAGCTGGCCTTCCAGGGAATTTGGACGGTCCCGAAAGCGCTCTGCTCGCCGGAGGCAAGCTCGAAGGCGCCCGCGCAGGTGTAGGGATCCTGCTTGGCGTACTTGACGTCGTCGGGGCAGGTGGCGACGTCCGCCAGGCTCACGTCCTGGCCCTGATCGCTCTGGCCCAGGATGGATTGAACGGCGCTCAAGGCCTGCGGCGTCAGGCGCTGCTGCGCCAAAATTCCGATAGCCCGGTGCCCGACGTACCCCCAGGCGAAGGCCCGGGACGGCGCCAGCGACAGGCATCCCCCGAAAGCCAGCAAGGACAGAAGTTTCGCGACGGGTTTTTCGGCCGCCATGTTCATCTCACGCTTCCTCCGGGGCGCCCGCGGGCGCCGACCTTAAAGCTATTTGCCGCCCATCGCGGCGCGCAGCGCCGACCACCAGCCGCGCAGCACGCCTCGCCAGCCGCGGCGCGCGGGCGCCGGAGCGGCCGCAGGGGCCTGGGCCGGCTCCAAGGCCAGGTCCAGAACCTGCTCGACGCGGGTCACCGGAACCAGAGTCATGTTCTTGCGCACGTCCTGCGGAAGCAGATCCAGATCGCCCTCGTTCTGCGCGGGGAAAATCACGGTTTTGTAGCCCAGCCGGTAGGCCGCCATGATCTTGTCCTTGAGCCCCCCGATGGCGCCCACTTCGCCGTGCAGTCCGACCTCGCCGGTCATGGCGACGCCGGGCTTG
>JAGWJU010000128.1 GCA_028865585.1 Elusimicrobiota bacterium
GAGGGCGTGCTGGGCTTGAAGCCCCTGGGCATCAACGACGACGTGGAGGCGCCGATGGCGGACGTCTTCTCTAAAACACTCAAGCCCTGGAGCTTTGCGGCGCTGGTGCCTCAAGTCCTGCGCACGACGGATTTGCCCCTGCCGCCCGCGACGCCGGCGGAAAAAGCCGCGGCCGCGACGCCCGAAGGCCGCTTTTACGCTAAGTCCCGGCGTTCCGCGGCGTACTGGGCGGCCAAGACCAAGGGCTTTGATTTCAACGTCGAGGACCACATCGATTCAGCGCTCTTTAACCGCATCGTCTGGCGCGGGATGATGGGCCGGAGCGATCCCTACCCTGCGGCGCGCGGCGGCCGCGACCTGCGCGCCAACCGGCGGGAACTCTTAAAGCGCTACTGGGCGCGGGTGCTGGGCGAGAGCCCCAAAAGCTGAGGAGGCCGCATGATTCGTCTAGCCGAAGGCGTTTATTCCTGGGGCGCGTTCAACGATGAGAAGGGCATGAATTTCAACGGGCACCTGGTCGTCCGCGGCCAAGAGACGCTGGTCGTCGACCCGCCGCCTCACACGCAGAATGAGGAGAAGTTTTTGGAGCGCGCGCTCAAGGCGCGGCCGACGCTGGTCGTCGCCACCAACAAGCACCACCTGCGCGACGCGCGCTGGTGGATGGAGCGCTACGGCGCTCCGCTGGCGATGCATGAGGCCGAGGAGAACGATTTCGGCTTTTCTCCAGCGCGGCGCATCAAGGACGGCGACGAGATCGCGGCCGGCTGCCGCGTGGTGCATCTGCCGGGCAAGACCCCGGGCGAGTTCGGGCTCTATATAAAGGAAAGCGGAGGGACGCTCATCGTGGGCGACGCCCTCATCGGCCATCCGGCCGGCGCGCTCAAGATTCCGCCCGACGACAAACTGCAAAGCCGCGCGGAGCTCGTGCGTTCCCTGCAAAAGCTGCGCGAGCTTTCCTTCGAGCGTCTGCTCGTGGGCGACGGCGAGCCCCTTTTGTCCGGCGCGAAAGCGGCCGTGCTTGCCTTTTTAGACGGGCTCAAGGCCTAGGCGTCGCCTCCGTTCAGGCGGCTTTGGCGCCCGCCACGGCCGCGACGGTCTCGGCGAGTTCTGTCTTGCCGCGCACCATCCGGTCGCCCTTGGGCTTGATGATTCCTTTTTGGAAGCCCGCGTACATCTCGTCGAAGACCTTGGCGAGGTGCTCGGGCAGCCCGCCCTGCATCATGGCCTGCACGCGGCCGGCCGCGGGGACCTCGACGATCTTGAGCTCCTTGCCGAGCGCTTGGCCCAGAAGCTGCGCGGCCTGGCGGTTCGAATAGTTCGGGCCCTGCAGATCCACGATCTCGCTCTTGGCGGGCTTACTCATGAGGGAGGCGGCGGCCAGGGCCCCGATGTCCTTGGTCGCGATCATGGGGAAGGCGTAGTCGGCCGAGCCCGTCATGTTGGGGAAGATTCCCGCTTGGCGCGCAGGCGCCAGAACGTTGGCGACGTTTTCCTGGAAGTAGCAGGCGCGGATGGCGGTCAGGAGCGTTCCGGTCTTGCGGAGAACGTTCTCAAGATAGTGCAGGCCCTTGATGGGGCCGTTGCCCGCGTCCAAGTCGGCGCCCACGGAGGAGAGCATCACCACGTGCGGCACGCCCGAGGCCTTGACCGCGGCGGCGATGGCGTCGGCGGTCTTTCTCTGAGCGGCGTAGAGGTCGGGCGCGGTGTAGTGCGGAGGAATCATGGCGAAAAAGCCCGCGGCCCCCTTCAAGGTATTGGTCAAAAACGCGGCGTCGTCCAAGCTCCCCACCGCCGCCTGCGCCCCCTGCTTGGTCCACGCCTCGGCCTTGGCCGCGCTTCTCACGACGACCTTGACCGGCTGCTTCTTGGCCAGCAGTTCCTTGGCCGCGGCCGATCCGACGTGTCCCGTCGCTCCCGAGATGACGAACATGGCGTGTTCCTCCTGGAAAATAAGATGCCCTGCGGATTTATTATGCAAAACCTTCGCCCGCGGGATGAAGCCCGGTCCGCCGCAAGCCTTCGTAGAGCGCCACGGCCGCGGCGGTGGAGAGGTTCAAGGAGCGCACGCCCGGGCCGATGGGGATTTGGTAGAGCTTGTCCGCGAAGCGCTTCAAGACGGTCTCAGGCAGGCCCGTGGACTCGCGGCCGAAGACGAGGTAGCTCTCGGGTTCATAGGGCGCGTCCCAAAACGGCGCCTTGGCCCTGGCCGAGAAAAACAGCAGCGAGGCGTGCGCTGGCAGCGCGGCGAGAAAATCATCGAAGCTCTCGTGCCGGACCAGCTCCAATTTGGGCCAATAGTCCAAGCCCGAGCGCCGGATTTCCGCGGCGTCCAAGCTAAAGCCCAGCTTCCCGACCAAGTGCAGCGTCGTCTCGGTCGCGACGCAGGTGCGCCCGATGTTGCCGGTGTTCCAGTGGATTTCGGGCTCGACCAGGACGATGTGCACGGCTCATTCTACAAGAACGCGGGCTCCTCCGCACTTTGATACAATCGAGTCATGTCCGAGGATTATTATCGCAGCGTGCTGGACAGCCTGAGCGGCGGGTTCATGGGCATCGACGCCCAGGGCCGCGTCGCCTACGGCAACGCCACCGCCGGGCGCATCCTGCACGTCCCCATCGGCGCCATCCTGGGCAAGCCCTACCTCCGGGCGCTCGAGCCCTACCCCGCGCTCTGCGACATCGTGAAGGAAGCCCTTGAGACCGGCCGCATCGTGCGGCGCGGCGAAGTCTCGGTCATGCACTGCGACGCGCGCATGACCATCGGCTACAGCACCCTGCAGGTGCGCGGTCCCGGCGGCGAGAACCTGGGCGTGGGCATCATCTTCCAGGATTTGTCCATGGTTTTGGCGCGCAAGGCCGCCAAAGCCGCGGAATGACGGTCCTCTCCGTCTTCCCCGCGTTGAGCGGCCCCTTTCCCAACGACTGGGCCCATTATCTGGCCGGCGGCGTCTTGATCGGCGCGGGCTGGGGGCTTTGCGGCGTGTGCCCCGGGCCGGCCATCGCGGGCTTGGGCGCGGGGCTCTAGCCCCTGGCTTCACGGCCTCTACGCCTCGCGCGGCGGCCGGGCGTCCTAGGCCGCCGCTTAATCCCAGAGCGCGCGGCGGGCGGCGGGGGCCAAGGCGAAGAGCGGACGAAGGCGCGCGGGAACTTTGGCCAGGTCCTTGCGCGCGATGACCAGGCCGGGATGGACGTCGGCGAGGTTGGGGTCGCGAAACCAGGCGCGGGTGAAGACCAGCATCAGGATGGGCCGCGGCTCGCGCGAGAAATTGGGCAGGCCGCAGTGAAAGAGGCGGTAGTCGAACAAGAAGCAGTCGCCCAGCGGCCCGGTCATCGCCTGGGCCTTGAACCGCCGCTTGAGGCTCGCTTCGTTTGGCACCCTGGCGCGCAGGGCCGCGCGGTGCGAGCCGGGGTAGAGCGCCGTCGGGCCGTTGTCCTCGGTCAAGTCGCAGAGCGGCACGCACAGGGTGACGGCGTAAGGCGGCAGGCGGGATAAATCGCCCGCGAAGCCTTTCGCGCGGCGGCCGAGCACGCGGTCAAAACGCAGCGGGCCGTCGGCGTGCAGGTGCTGCTCGTAGGCGCCCGGCAGCGCGATGACGGCCTCCAAGCTGCCGATGCGAAAATCCGCGCCCAAGAGCGCCCCCAGGACGGCCAGGAGCCCCGGCTGGGCGTAGAGCCGCTCGTCCAAAAAAGGCCCGGAAAAAGGCAGCACGGCGGTGCAGCGTCCGGCGATGTCCCGCACCAGGCCGCGGCGGCGCAGCTCGCCCGACCGGTGGCGGCGCAGGACCTCGGCGCGCAAGGCGCTTAGCAGCGCGGGGGGAAACAGGCGCGTCAAGGCCACGGCGCCGTCTTTGCCCATGGCCGACTGCACGCGGCTTAAAAGGCGCGGCGACGGGCGGCGCGGCAAATCGACGGCGGCGATGCTCATGCGGCCATCATATCAGATTCGCTCGGTTCGGCGTTTAATTTGGCATAATGTGCGCATGAATACCCCCAAAAGAACCAAGATCATGTCTCGCTACAAGAACGTCGACGGCAAATCGACCGTCGCCCGCTATCACATGGGCAAGGACACGATGACGATTCAGTTTGCCGATCACTCCGTTTACATCTACAACAACCAAAGCGTCGGCCCGGAAACCATCGGCAAGATGAAGACGCTGGCGCTGGCGGGCAAGGGCTTGGGCACCTTCATCACCAAGAACGTCAAGGACCGGTACTCCCGCAAAGTCCGCTAGGCTCAGCGGACGTCGAAGTCGAAGTCGCTGCGGGGAAAGGGCTCGCGCACGAGCGTGTAGTGCCACCATTCCTCGGGCAGGTTCTTGAAGCCGTGCCTCGCCATTAAGGACCTGAGCAGCCGGCGGTTGGCCAGCGCTCGCGGACCCGCGGCCGGGTTGTCGGTGTGGGCCAGAGGGTCGAAGCAGTCAAAGCCCGTGCCCATGTCGATGCTGTTGTCGGCAAAGCGGCGCCCTACGGGCGCGGTGCAGGGATGGAGCTTCTCGCCTTCGCGGTACGCCGCTTCCTTGGGGA
>JAGWJU010000129.1 GCA_028865585.1 Elusimicrobiota bacterium
GCGTGACAAGTCTCCCCCAGCAAGCAAGCATTTTCTGGAATGTCGGAATTTTGTATAATCCTTTAAAGTTTCACTCCCCAAACAACGGGCGACGCAATTGTCGTAGAGAAAAAGCAGTCCGGAGGCTGGGGGGAGAGTAGGGGGGAACGAGCGAAACAGGGCGTACGCCGCGAACCCGGCGAACGCCTCCTCTCGACGAGAGGCACCCGGATCCAAACCCGCTCGACGGGCGGTAGGACGCCTTAGGACCGTGTGCCGCAAGGCTTGGGGGTTCAAGTCCCCCCCGCCCAAACCTAGGAGATTTCACATGGCTCTATTCGCAGGAATCGGAAGCTCGGACAAGCCGACGTTCAAGAAACTCAAGGAAAACGGCTGCGAGGTCTCGCTCTCTCTGACGATTCCCGCCGCCCTCGCCCAGGACGCCCAGCACAGCGCCTTGGCGCGGCTCCAGCAACGCGCGCGTCTCCCGGGCTTTAGGCCCGGCAAGGCCCCTCTCGATATCGTCAAGAAAAATCTCGAAGGCCGCCTGCGCCAGGAGGTCATCGAGGACCTTTTGGAGAAGCATCTTCCCTCCGCGCTCAAAGAGCTCTCGCTCGAGCCCGTCGCCACGCCGATCGCAACCTCGATCTCCCTGGAGGACGGCAAGCCTTTCAAGGCTGAAATCAAGGTCGAGATTCCGCCCCGCTTCGTTCCCAAGGATTACGCCAAAATCTCCGTCAAGAAGACTCCCCATCCCGCGGACGAGGAATCCATTACCAAGCGTTTGACGGATCTCCGGGAAGCCCACGCCCGGCTGGAAAAGGCCGATGAAGAAGCCGTCGGAGCGGGGCACTACGCGGTCATCGATTACCAAGGCATCCAAAACGGCAAGCCGTCGCCGGACATCAAAGGCGAAGCCGAACTGGTGGATCTCTCCTCGGAGCAGTTGACCGAGGGGCTGGCGCAGGGACTCTTGGGCATGAAGCGCGGAGAAACCAAGGAGATTGCGGTCAAAATCCAGGATCGCGCCGTGTCGCTTTCCACGACGGTGCGGGAAATCAAGAAGAAAGTCCTGCCGGAGCTGGACGCGGAATTCGCCAAGGACATGGGATTCACAGCCCTCGATGAGCTCAAGGCGAAGATCAAGGAAGTCATCGAAGAAGAAGGCCGCAAAAAAACCGAGGAAGAAATCTCGGCCCAAATCGAAAAGGCGCTCTTGGAGGCCAATAAGTTCCCGGTCCCGCCCTCGATGCTGTCCCACAGGCTCGAACACCGGCTCGAGCGCATCAAGGGCCAAATGAGAATCCCCGAAGAACAGTGGGCCGGAAAAATGGGCAAGGAACTTGAAGACAAGATCCGGCCGCTGGTTGAAAGCGAATTGCGCATGGGCTACATCCTCGCCGCCGTCGCTGAAAAAGAGAAGATCGCGGCCACGGACGAGGATATCAAGTCCGAATTGGACAAAGACCTCGGGCAGGCCAAAACCCCGGCGGACGCCGAGGAGATTAAGAAGTTCTACGAACGCCGCCGCGAGGACATCGCCGCCATGCTGCGCGAGCGCAAGACCCTGGCCTTCATTCGCGAGAAGGCGAGCGTCGCTTAGCGCGCTTATGTCCATGCTCGTCCCCACCATTCTAGAGCGCTGGAACCAAGGCGCGGCCGTCGGCTACGACATCTTCTCCCGCATGCTCAAGGAGCGCATCATTTTCGCGGGCGGCTCGGAGGGCGTCGTCACCACGGATTCGGCCAATCTCATCATCTCGCAGCTTCTCTATCTTGACGCAGAGGATCCGACCAAGGAAATCAGCCTCTACATCAATTCCCCGGGCGGCATGGTTTCCGCGGGCTTGGCGGTCTACGACACGATGCAGTTCATCCGCGCCCCCGTCTCGACGATGTGCATGGGCATGGCCATGTCCTTCGGCGCGGTGCTGCTGGCCGCGGGAGCCAAGGGCAAACGCAGCATCCTGCCCCACGCGCGCGTCATGATCCACCAGCCGCTGACCCGAGGCGTTTCGGGGCAGGCTACGGACATCATCATCTCCGCCAAGGAAATCGGCAACACGAAAAAGAAGCTTACATCGATTTTATCCCTGCACACGGGGCAGAGCGAGGAGAAGCTCGCCGCGGACATGGAGCGCAATTATTACATGAGCGCTCAAGAAGCGAAGGATTACGGGATCGTCGACACCGTTATCGATCCCTCCAAGCCGTGAGCGCGGAATCTCCCCTCCCTCAAAACAGGCCGGCACAGCTTCCGCTGTTGGCGGTGCGGGATGTCATCCTGTTTCCCCACATGGTCCTGCCCATCTCCGTCGGGCGGCCCAAGTCGGTGGCGGCCATCGAAGCGGCTCTTAAAAGCGAGGACAAGCTCCTTGCCGTCGTCACCCAGAAGGACGCCCAAATCGAGGATCCCAAGCCCGAGAACCTTCATCAGATGGGGACCCTGGCCGAGGTCTCCCAGTCCGTTAAGATGCCGGACGGGACGCTCAAAATTTTCCTGCGCGGCGCGGCCCGCCTTCGTCTGGAAACCGTGGACTTCGACCCCCAGGCCGGATGCTGGCGGGCCGTCTGCCAATATCCCGAAAAGCCGACGGAAACGGCCCAGGACGCTGAAACCAAGGCGCTCATGCGCCACTCAATCGAGCTCTTCAACGAGCATCTAAAACTTTCCCGCCGCTCCCTGCCCGAGGTTTCGGCGCTTCTTTCCCGGCTGGAGGATCTTTCTCAACTCTCCGACGTCATCGCGGCCAACGCCGTCTCCAAACCCGCCGACCGCCAGTCCGTGCTGGAAATTCTGGGCACTAAAGAGCGCCTGGAACGCGTCGCGGAAATCCTGGGCGCTGAAATCGAGATTATCGGCCTCGAGAAAAAAATCCACGGACGGGTGCGCAATCAAATCGAAAAGACCCAAAAAGAGTACTACCTCACGGAGCAGATGAAGGCCATTCAGAAAGAGCTCCGGCAGAAGGATGACTTCGCCCAGGAAATCGACGCGCTTAAGAAATCCGTGGCCGCGGCCAAGATGCCCAGGGCCGCCGAGGAAGCGGCGTTAAAAGAGCTCGCCAGACTCGAAAAGATGATGCCTTATTCCCCCGAATCGACCGTGGCGCGCACTTACCTCGATTGGATGACGCACTTGCCCTGGTCCGTGCGCACGCGTGATCGCATTGATTTGAAGCGTTCTCAGGAAATTTTAGACGCCGAACACTACGATCTCAAGAAAATCAAAGACCGTGTTTTGGAATACTTGGCGGTCTGCAAGCTCACCAAGGGTCTTAAGGGCCCCATCCTCTGCTTTGTCGGCCCGCCCGGAGTCGGAAAGACCTCCATGGGCCGTTCCATCGCCAAGGCCGTGGGCCGGAAGTTCGTGCGCATGTCCCTGGGCGGCGTGAGAGACGAAGCCGAAATCCGCGGACACCGCCGCACCTACATCGGCTCGCTGCCGGGACGCATCATCCAGTGCCTGCGCAAAGCCGGCAGCCGCAACCCCGTGTTCCTGCTCGACGAAATCGACAAAATGGGCATGGACTGGCGCGGCGACCCGGCCGCAGCGCTCCTGGAAGTCCTCGATCCCGAGCAGAACACGACGTTCTTGGATCACTATTTGGACGCGGAGTTCGATCTGTCGGAAGTCATGTTCATCTGCACGGCCAACACGCTTGAGGGCATTCCCGTAAGCCTTCAGGACCGGCTGGAAATCCTGCGCTACTCCGGCTACACTCACGCGGAAAAACGGCTCATCGCCCAGACCCACCTGCTCCCCCGAGAGATGAAGGAGCACGGCATCAAGGCGGGCAAGCTGTCCATCAGCAACGCCGCCATGGACCGCATCATCGAGGAGTATACCCGCGAGGCGGGCGTGCGCAATTTGGACCGGGAACTCGCCTCTCTGTGCCGAAAATCCGTCATGCGTTTGGTGGAAAAATCCGCGGAGGCCGTTTCTGTGGATGCCGACGACGTCCATGGGTTCCTGGGCGTGCCGAAATTCCATCAGGAGAAGAACTCTTTCAACGGCATTGGAGTTTCGACGGGCCTCGCCTGGACCGAGGTCGGCGGCGTAACCATGGCCATCGAGGCCGTCGCCGTGCACGGCAAGGGCGGCCTGAAACTCACCGGCAAGCTCGGTTCCGTCATGTCCGAATCGGCCCAGGCCGCCCTCTCCTACATTAAATCCATCGCGGACACGCTTGGCGTGACCGCCGACAAGTTCAAGAATTACGACTACCACGTGCACGTGCCGGAAGCCGCCACGCCCAAAGACGGCCCCTCGGCCGGCATCGCCATCGCCACGGCCTTGGCCAGCCTCATGACCGGCCGCGCGGTCCTCCCCGGCATCGCCATGACCGGAGAAATCACCCTGAGGGGACGCGTGCTTCCCATCGGCGGGCTGAAGGAAAAAGTCCTCGCCGCGCACCGTGAAAACCTGAAAATCGTGATTTACCCCGATCAAAATCAGAAGGATCTGGAAGAAATCCCCAAGGAAGTGCTGGCCGAGATCAAAATGGTGCCGGCCAAGCATTTC
>JAGWJU010000006.1 GCA_028865585.1 Elusimicrobiota bacterium
TTGGCGGCGGCTGGCTCCTTTTTAACTTCGTTCAAAACGGCCGGGCTGACGAAGACGCCATTGACCTGCGGAATCGCCGCCAAGGTCCTCGCGATTTTCGCGGCGCCTTGGGCGCTTTTCGCGTTGATTTCTATGTACTCAACGCCATCTAGCGACATATAGCTGTAGAATTCCATGCCCATCTTCGTGGAAATTTCTTTGTCGAAATAATAGGGATCGCCGTCGCGTGAAAGCCGGCTGAATAAAACGCTGGTTTCCGGGATGGGATGATAGGTATTGTCCTGATCCAGGGTGAAGCTCCATATTTTTCCGACTCTATGCTTGGAAGGCAGATCCAAAAGTTTCACCATATGGCGCGCCAGCAATTGCGCCGATGTCTTCCACCATGACCACGCTGGATAGACCCGCGCAGCGTCGGCGGCGGGCGCGGGAATACTTTGCCCGGCAGCCGCGCCCGCTTTGGAAGAATTATCTTTAGTCCCCAACAACGCCGCGACGACTTCCGGCTTCGCCGCGTGCAAAAGCGGAAGACCCGCCAATACCGGAGTCCCTGAAAATACCGCGCTCAGGAGGTCTTTTTGAGATGGCGCCGCTGAATCGAATATCCGCTCGCCTTCGGCATATTGCGCCGCGGTATTCCCCGATTTTGCCTGCCGCGCGCCCGTGATGCCTTGGACAAAAGTTTTTGCCGTCGAAATAACGTTCGCTATGCGTTCCCGCAAATCTTTTCGCGGAGAGCCGTTCATGGAATCAATCATGCGGGCGGACAGCGCCAGCGAAGCCTTGTCGGCGTTTTTTAATTCAGCCGTTTCGTTCCCAGCCGCGGAAGCGCTCGCGCTTTCCCGCGGGGCAGATTCGGCCTGGACCGGCATTTCGGCGGGGGCAAGCCGCGCGGCGGGCAATTCCAAGCCCGTAGGCGCCAAATTCCCCAAATCTTGCATCCCATTGATGGCGTTTATGCCCACGTTGGGAAGTTCGGTTCCGGCCATATCGAGCATTCCCGCGGAGCCCGGCGTCATGCCCGCGCCGTCCGCCCCATCAATTCTAACCTCGGCCATTCCCGCGGCTAAAGCTTGGTAGCAAGCAAGTCCCGGCGAGAAGAAAACGATCCCGGAGGATACGATGAGAGAAAGGATCCGTTTCGCGTTTTTCATGAAGTTAAACCCCCGGAGCGGCGGTGATTGGGAATCGGCATCACAAGAAGTGTATCTTAAGCCGCCGGTAAGCGCATGAGGCTTTGGGGCCGCAAAACCAAGACTTTCGGCCTAACGCCTCGTAGGCCTTTTGATTTTGCGAGGCTTGGAAAGCGGGGCATTCTGGTATAATGCTCCCGGGTTTATACATGAGCCAAGAACAGGGGAAATTCCATTACCGCTGGTTCGTCCTGGGCGACATCAACGGATTTTTCGGGCTCATCTCGGACAACCTGACCCTGCTCTCCTTTTTGGCCGGCATCCTCATTTACGGCTTCGGCTTCCCCGCGGACGTGGTCTACACGAAGATGTTCCCGGGCACGGCCATGGGCGTCCTCTTCGGCGACTTGGTCTACACGTGGATGGCGGTGCGCTTGGCCAAGAAGACCGGCAACCACAACGTGACCGCGATGCCGCTGGGTTTGGACGCTCCCTCGACCATCGGCCTGGCCCTGGCGGTGCTGGGACCGTGCTTTTTGGCCATGAAGCAAAGCGGCATGCCCGTGCACGATGCGGCCATGGAGACATGGTACATCGGCATGGCGACCATGATTTTCATCGGACTTTTCAAGGTGGCGTTCTCGTTCTTCGGTCCCTGGGTGCAGAAGGTCGTGCCCGAGGCCGGGCTTCTGGGCTCGCTGGCCGGCATCGGCTTGGCGCTCATCGGCTTCATCCCCTTGGTCGACATCTTCAGCCTGCCCGTGGTGGGGCTCATTTCGCTCGGCATCATCGTCTACGCCTTGATCGCGCACTTGAAGCTTCCCGCCAAGTTCCCGGGCGTCCTGGCCGCGGTTTTGGTCGGCACCGCCATCTACTACGCCATGGCCCCGGCCGGCGCCATGGCCCAGGCCTATCACGCGAGCCGCCTCCAGCTCTGCTTCCCGATTCCCACTCTGGACTTCGTGCGGGGCTTGAAGCCCGCGCTGCGCTACCTGCCCATCGCGATTCCCTTCGGCCTCCTGACGGTCGTGGGCGGCATCAACGTGACCGAGAGCGCGCGCGTGGCCGGCGACGACTTCAACACGCGCGACATCCTTTTGACCGAGGCCATCGCGACTTTGGTCGCTGGGGTCTGCGGCGGCGTGGCGCAGTCGACGCCCTACATCGGCCAGCCTGCCTACAAGCACATGGGCAGCCGCGCGGGCTACACGCTTCTGGCCGGCCTCTTCATCGGTTTGGGCGGCATCTTCGGCTACTTGGGCGCCATCGTGGAGCTCATCCCGCAGGCGGTGCTGGCGCCCATCCTGATTTTCGTGGCCTTGGACATCGTGGTCCAGGCCTTCCATGCCTGCCCGCAGAGGCACGCGCCCGCCGTGGCCTTCGCTTTTTTCCCGACCGTGGCGCGGCTTCTGCAGATTAAGCTCTCGGATCCGACCTACGTTTCCGCGGCGGCCTTCCAGAAGCTCATCTCCACGCCGGGCAAGACCTTGCCGGAGCTTCTCGTCATCGTGGCCCTGGGCAACGGCTTTATCTTGACCGCCATGCTCTGGGGCGCCTGCGTTGCGCATCTTATCGACAAGGAGCTGCGCCGCTCCGGGCTCTATCTTCTGATTTTAGCGGGACTCTCTTTCTTCGGCATCGTCCACTCCTCCATGCCCAACGGCGACATGTACCTGCCCTGGCATCTGGCGGGCTTGGCGCGGCAGGTGCCCTACCAGTTCGCCGCGGCGTACGCGATCCTGGGCTTAGCGCTCTATGCCGCGTCCATGACTCCGGGCGGGCGGGAAAGCGCCGCGGCGTAGACCCATGGATTTAAGCCAGCTCACCAGCCTCTTTGGCGTCGCCTTCATTCTCTTTGTGGCTTGGCTGTTTTGCCGCCACAAGAAATCCGTCAACTGGCGCACGGTGTTCTGGGGTACGGCCTTGCAGTTCATCTTCGCGCTCCTGGTCTTGAAGACCCCGCCCGGGCGGTGGTTCTTCGCTTCGGTCAATAATCTCGTGACCGCGCTCATCGGTTTTCAAACCGACGGCGCCAAGTTCGTCTTTGGAGCGCTGGGCATTCCGCCCGGCCAGCCGGGCTCTCTGGGCTTTTTCTTCGCCTTTCAGGCGCTGACCTCCGTGGTGTTCTTGGCCGCGCTCATGTCCGCGCTCTATTACCTGGGCCTGCTCCAGCCGGTGGTGACGTTCTGCGCCAAAATCATGTGCCACACCTGCCAGACCTCCGGCGCGGAGACCTTGAACGCCGCCGGCAACATGTTCGGCATGGGCCAGACCGAAGCGCCGCTTCTGGTCAAGCCGCACTTGGAGGAGATGACGGAGTCGGAGCTTCTCTGCGTGATGGTGGCGGGCATGTCCATGATCGCGGGCGGCGTGATGGTGGTCTACGCGAGCATGCTCAAGCCCTATTTCCCGGACATCGCGGGGCACCTGCTGGCCGCAAACGTCATGGCCGCTCCCGCGGCGCTGGTCATTTCCAAAATGCTGATCCCGGAGACCGGAAAGCCTAAAACCAGCGGCGCCACGAAAATCGAGTATCACGACGAGTCCTCCAACGTCGTCGAGGCGGTGTCGAGCGGGGCCGAGGTCGGCATGCACCTGGCCATCAACGTCGCGGCCATGCTCATCGCCTTCATCGCGCTCTTGGCCATGGTCAACGCGGGCCTGCACGCGGTCTTCGGCCTCTTCCACCATCCGGACGTCGGCTTGGAGCAGATTTTAGGCTGGGTGTTCGCGCCCATCGCCTGGATTGTGGGGGTTCCCTGGCGGGACTGCGCGACCGCGGGCTATCTGCTGGGCGAGAAGACCGCGCTAAACGAGTTCGTGGCCTATACCTACATGATGAAGTACGCCGCCGCGCACGCGGCCGAGCAACTATCTTACCGCTCCTACGTCTTGATCGCCCATATGCTCTGCGGCTTCTCCAACATCTCCTCCATCGGCATCCAAATCGGCGGCATCAGCGTGCTGGCCCCCGGCCGCCGCAAGGACCTGGCCCGCCTGGGCGTCTACGCGCTCATCGGAGGCGCGCTCGCCAACTTGATGACCGCGGCCGTGACCGGAGTGCTCATCCATTGATCGCCTGGGCGAAGGCGGTCTTCCATTTCGTCTACAACGTCCAGGGCCTCATCCGCTGGGGCGGCCTGGGCTTGGTGGCCTTCATCATCTTCGCCGAGACGGGGCTTTTCTTTGGTTTTTTTCTTCCCGGCGACTCCCTCTTGGTCACGGCCGGCATCTTCGCCAAGGCCGGGGACTTGCCCGTGGCGAGCCTGCTTCTGCTCACGGCCTTGGCCGCGGTGCTGGGCAACCAGACCGGCTACGTGCTGGGGCGCCGTCTGGGCCACCGGATGGTCCATTGGCGCGACTCGCTTTTCTTCAAGAAAAAATACGTCGCGCGCACGCACGAGTTCTACGCCCGGCACGGCGCCAAGACGATTTTCCTGGCGCGTTTTGTCCCGATCATCCGGACCTTCGCCCCGCTGGTGGCCGGCATCGGCGAGATGCGCTACGCCCGCTTCATGGGCTACACCGTCGCGGGCGCCCTGGCCTGGACCTCGGGGCTCGTTCTCGCGGGCTATGGGCTGGCGTCTTTGATTCCCGACGTCGGCCAGAAAATCCACCTGGTCATCGTCGTCGTGATCATCGTGTCCCTGATCCCCGCCGCCTGGGAGCTCCTGCGCGGACGCGCGGTCATTCCCCGGAAGAACGCTTAACCTCCTCGTAGGCCGCCACGATGGCTTCCTGCGCCGCTTTGCGCGCCTCGGACGTCACCGGGCAGGCGATTTCGTACCACTGGTTCTGCTTCTCTCCCTTGCCCGGCTTGGCCGGAAAAGAGAGAAAGATGTGCCCCGGTTCTCCGTCCTCGCCGCTCTTGCTCTTAAGAATGCGGATGCCGCGGATGGCGAACGCGCCGCCCACGGTCAAGTCCGCGAAACCCAAGAGCGTCGCGGCCCCCGCCTCGCTTTCGAAGATGCGTACCGCCGCCTTGATGTCCGGTAGGTTCATGAATCCTCCTGTCCATGTTTTATGCCCGACTTTGCGCCTGCCTAAGCTACGACCTGCCGCGCTGAAAAGTTCCCGAATTGACAGGGGGGTGCCTAAAGTAAGTCAAAGCCGCATGGAAATCAGTTTTACCACAAGTCGGGCAATTTACTACCCTGCTTCCTTAATATATGACGGACAACAAGGAAGAGAAGTACAACCAAGCGCATAAAGACGCCAAGGATTTGAAGCGCCTGGGTTACGCCCAGGAGCTTCTGCGCGACATGGGGGGCTTCGGCAACTTCGCCGTGGCCTTCACCATCATCTCCATTTTGACCGGCGCCATCACGCTCTACGGCCAGGGCCTGGCTTTCGGCGGCCCGGCGGCCGACGGCATCGGCTGGCCGCTGGCGATGGTCTTCACGCTCTTCGTTGCGGCTTCCATGGGCGAAATCGCCTCGGCGATTCCCACGGCCGGAGCGATGTACCACTGGTCCACGTTCTTGGGAGGGCCGGGCTGGGGTTGGTTCACCGCCTGGCTTAACTTGGTCGGCCAGGTCGCCACCACCGCCGGCATCGACTACGGCATCGCGCTTTTTTTGTCCGCGCTGCTGCATCTCCCCGGGCAGGCGCACCTCTTGGAAATTTACGCCCTGCTGCTTTTGAGTCACGGGCTCATCAACCACTACGGCATCCACTTGGTCGCCATGCTCAACGACGTGAGCGTGTGGTACCACATCGCCGTGACCTTGGGTTTGGCCGCGATCTTCTGGTTCTTCGCGCCGCGCCGGCCGCTGTCCTTCGCCTTTAAGACGGGCTTCACCGCCGCCAAAGCGCCCTACTGGTGGGCGTTTCTGCTGGGGCTCTTGCAGGCGCAGTGGACCTTCACGGGCTACGACGCCTCCGCGCACATCACGGAAGAGACGCTTGACCCGCGCCGCAACGCGCCCTGGGGGATGGTCAACGCCATCTGGATTTCGGGCATCATCGGCTACGTCTTGATGCTGGCGGTGACCTTGGCCATCAAGGATTTGCCCGCGGCCGCGGCGGCGCCAAACCCGTTCTTGTACGTCTGCGACCAGGCGCTGGGCCACGGCTTCGGCAACGCGGTGGTCTGGGCCGTCCTGCCCGCCATGTGGTTTTGCGGTTTGTCCTCGGTCACCACCAATGCGCGCATGATCTTCGCCTTCTCCCGCGACGGCGGCCTGCCCGGATCGCGCTGGTGGTCCAAGGTCGACCCCAAGCACAAGACGCCCGCGGCCGCGGTGTGGCTGGCGGTCTCTCTGGCCCTGATCGTGGCGCTCTACGGCCGGGCCTACACCGTCATCGTCTCGCTTTCGACCATCGGGCTTTATTTGTCCTACATCATCCCGGTGATCTTGGTCCTGCGCGCGCGGGCCAAGGGGAATTGGAAGGAATTGGGGCCCTGGCATCTGGGCCGCTGGGGCGCGGCCGCCAACGTCATCGCGGTGGCTTGGACCGCGCTCATCACGGTGCTTTTCGTCTCGCCGCCCAACCAATTGACGGGCTACACGCTGGCGGGACTTTTGGCGGCCTTAGCCGTCTACTATGCGCTGGCCGAGAGGAAGAACTTCACCGGTCCCAAGCGCCTGACGGCGCATTAAGCTCGCTTCAGCGGCACTCGGACGGCCAGGCCAAGATAAAATCAAAGCCGCCGCGGAGCCTAATAGAGGACGCGGGACTTGATGGTGTGCTTGATGGCGGCCAAATCGCGCGCGATGGCGCGGCTGTTCGACGGGCTGATGTCGGTAATGGCGTAACCCAGGGACTCGTTGGTTTTTAGGTACTGCTCCACGATGTTGGCCTTGCGCGCGGCGAAGACCTTGTTGATTTGCGCGAGCATTCCAGGGATGTTCTCGTGGATGTGGATGACGCGGTGCACGCCGGAAACTTTGGGCAGCTGGATGTTGGGAAAGTTCACGCTGTGGAGCGTGCCGCCGGTCTGCGCGTAGTCCAGGAGCCTTTCGGCCACGAAGGCGCCGATGGCGGTCTGCGCCTCCTCGGTCGAACCCGCCACGTGCGGCGTCAGGACGACCTGGTCCAAGCCCTGAAGGGGAGAGTAGAATCCCTCGCCCGATTTGCGCGGCTCCTTGGCGAAGACGTCCAGGGCCGCGCCGCGCAGGCGGCCGGATTTAATCTTTTCCGCGAGCGCTGCCTCGTCCACGACGAAGCCGCGGCTGGCGTTGATGAAGATGGCGCCCGGCTTCATGAGGTTGAACTCCCGGCGGCCGAAAAGTCCGCGGTTGCCGGGCCGGCCGTCCACGTGCAAAGTCACCACGTCCGAAATCTTCAAAAGTTCGGCCAGGCTGCGGCGCTTTTTGGCGTTGCCCAAGACGAGCTTTTCTTCCACGTCGTGGAAGTGGACCTCCATGCCCAGGGCTTCGGCCAGCACCGAGATCTGCGATCCGATTTTTCCGTAGCCCACGATGCCGAGCTTCTTGCCGCGCACCTCATGGCTGCCCGCCGCGCTCTTGTCCCAGTTCCCTGAGTGCATCTTGCGGTTTTTGGCGAAGACGCCGCGGGAGAGAAGCAGGACCTCGCCCAGCACCATCTCCACCACGCTGCGCGCGCTGCTGTAGGGGGCGTTGAAGACCGCAACGCCCCGCTTGGCCGCGGCCGGGAGGTCGATTTGGTCCGTGCCGATGCAGAACGCGCCCACGGCGAAGAGCTTTTTCGCGTGCGAGAGGGCGGCCTCCGTCAGCTTGGTTTTGGAGCGGATGCCGATGATGAAGGCGTCGGCAATTTCTCGGTGGAGCGCTTCGGGGTCCAAGGCCTGGGGCAGGGACTTGACCGCGAAGCCCGCATCCGCCAAGCGCTTGGCCGCGCGCGGGTGGATGTTCTCGAGGAGCAGGACCTTGGGTTTGCCGGAGTCGGTCATGTCAATTCGGCGTTATGATAGCTTTTTCCGGCCGTCCGCCTAAAGGCGCTGTTTCCCAATTAAGTAAAATACCGGAGTGAACGAGCCCAGCGGCGACATCATCGAGGTCAAGGACCTCGTCAAAACCTTCGGGAGCTTCACCGCCGTGGGAGGATTGTCCTTCTCGGTCAAGCGCGGCGAAATCTTCTCCTTTTTGGGTCCCAACGGCGCGGGCAAGACCACGACCATCAAGATGCTCACGACCTTGCTGCGCCCCGACTCCGGCCTAATCCGCATCGCGGGGCTGGATCCCGCGCGGGAGCCATTGGAAGTGCGCCGGAAGTTCGGCATCGTTTTTCAGGACGCGAGCTTGGACGACGAGCTGACCGCGTGGGAGAACATGTTTTTCCACGCGGTGCTCTACGCCGTGCCTGCGGCCGAGCGCGCGACGCGCATCGAGGACATGCTGCGCTTCGTGGGCCTTTGGGACAGGCGCGGCGACTTGGTTAAGCATTTTTCAGGCGGCATGAAGCGGCGGCTTGAGATCGCGCGCTGCCTCTCGCACAGGCCTGAGCTGATTTTCCTGGACGAACCTACCTCGGGGCTGGATCCGCAGAACCGCAGCCGGCTCTGGGAGCATCTGCGGCGGCTTAATTAGGAACTGGGCACCACGATTTTTTTGACCACGCACTCGATGGAGGAGGCCGAGAAGGTTTCCGGCCGCATCCTCGTCATCGACGGCGGGAAAATCGCGGCCGAGGGCACGCCCGGCGAGATTAAGCGCCGGACCGAGACGGACACGCTCGAGGAGGCGTTTCTGGCACTGACCGGCCGCGACCTGCGCGACGACGCGCCGCCAGGCGCGCTCGACGGGATGCGCCAAGCGCGCGCGGTCTGGAAGGGGAAAAATCGATGATGGCGGCGTCCTCGTCGTCCCTGGGCGCGGTCTGGGGGCTGTGGCTGCGGCAGATCAAGCGCTACCTGCGCTCGCGCTCCCGGCTCATCGGCTCCCTGGGCCAGCCCGTGCTCTTTCTGGTGGCCCTGGGCTTCGGCTTCGGGCCGGTGTTCCAGAAAGCCGGCGGAGGGAACTACATCCAATTCCTGACGCCCGGCATCGTTTTGATGGGCGTCTTGTTCACCGCGATTTTTTCGGGCATCGAGATTATCTGGGACCGGCAGTTCGGCTTCCTGAAAGAAACCCTGGTGGCTCCAGCGCCGCGGATCTTCATCATGCTGGGGCGCACGCTGGGGGGAGCCAGCATCGCGATCATGCAGGGCTTCTTGGTGCTCGCGGTCTCCTTTGCGGCGGGGTTCCGCCTCGAGTCCTGGACGCGCCTGCCGGCCGCCGCGGTCTTCATGGGGCTGACCGCCGTGGCCTTTACGGCGCTGGGCACCGCCATCGCCTCCGTGCTGGAAGACATGCAGGGCTTCCAGCTCATTATGAACTTCCTGGTCATGCCCATCTTCTTCTTCTCGGGCTCTATTTTCCCTTTGAAGAGCCTGCCGCGCTTTTTGACCGACGTGGCCGCGGCCAATCCTTTGACCTACGGCGTCGACGGCCTGCGCTTGGCGCTTGAGGGCGGATCGTACGCGGCGATGGGGCGGGACGCCGCGGTGCTCGCCGGGGTTGCGGCCGTTCTGGTCGTCGCGGGCGGGAATCTGTTCTCCCGCATCCAGGCCTAGCGCTGGCTAGTTCTTCGGCAGGATCGGCGCGCGCCCGTCCCAAGTCGCGCCGCTTAAATCAGGCTTCTTGAGGTTAAGGCGCCCATGCTTGCGCCACGCGCCCGCCATCGCTGAGGCTTTTTCCTGCGGCGCCGCAAAATCCGGGTTTTGCCCCAGGGACTGGTCCAGCAGGAAGGCCAGCCGCACCGCGGCCTGCTGCAGGCGCTTGAAGGCGATCGGCTGCATCTGGGATTGGTAGTCGTCTCCCAAAGGCACGGCGCGCGCGCCCGGGCTGGCGGCCTTGGCCGCGAAGTAGTTCGGATAAATCGTGTTCTTGGCGATGTTGAAGCCCTCGCCGATGCCGGCGTTGATGACGGCGTCGAGGCCGCCCTGGGTCCAGCCGTCGATTTCGCTCTGGGGCAGCCGACTTAAGTCTTTCTTCAAAAGCTCGGCCAAGGCCTTGGCGTTCATGGCGTTTTGGGCGCCAATGGCGCCGTCCCACAGGTGGTGAAGGCTCTGGCGTCGGCCCTGAAAAATCACCTGCTCCTTGTTGCCGCCTTCGTCGTTATCGTTGGTCACGTGCAGGGGCTGGTGCGCGTCGGCCTCCAGGTGCACGAGGTACATGAGCGCCATGCGCCGTCGGCGCAAGACGGAAGCGGCCTGCGCTTGAGCTTGCTGGGGCGCGGCGCCGGCCGGGAGCTCGGGCGCGGGCGCGCGCAGGACGCCGACCGCGAACTGGACCTGGCCGCGAACGCAGTCCTCTACGGAATCCTGCATGGCCGTAGCCGTGGGGCCGGTGGCGGCCTCGTCGCAGTCCTTATATTGATCGATGGCGGCCGTGACGGGCGTCTGGCTCACCTCGGCTGAAAGCGGGATGTTGACGAAGTGCCAAGGCGCGGTCAGATCGTCTTGCTGAAGCGGCGGATCGAAAAGTCCCGCGCAATCCGTGCTCGCGTCGCGCAGCGCATCCGCGCAGTTGGCGATTTGATCTAAGGTGACGTTGCCGAGAATTTGAGAGAGAGCCGTCTGGGTCTGGGGAGAGACCATGTCCTCGGCCAAGAAGCCCACGGCTTCATGGCCGACGGGTCCCCAGCAGAAGGCTGAAGCGGGCTGAAGGAGGATGAGCGCGCTCGCAACGCAGGAGAACAGCATCCGGCTGGATTTAAATTGCATCGTCGATTCTATTATAACGGGATCGAAATCACGGCGCATGAGGCTTTCGCCCCCTGTTTGTGGGGGTCCTTTGGCCCGAGCCTAATTAAGGAAGCGTCCCGTCCGTCACTTGATTCGGGCAGCCTTGCCTCCTAATATTTGCGGGCGCGACGCTGGAATTCCCGCGCCTTGCGCCGGGCGAGGATCATGCGCAAGAGGCCGATGAAGACGCGCCGCCCGGGCGTGTCTCCGCGCGCCAAGAGCGCGTCGAAGTGGCTGAGATTGCGCAGGATGACCCGCTCCATTTCCGGGAAGAACTGGTTCGAGAGCGGCACCAGGCCGTCGCTCTTGATGCCGGCCTTCGCCAGGCCCGAGGCCATGAGCCGGCGCTTCTCCGCCGGCACGACCTTGATCCGCTCCAGGACGGACCAGGGGCCCGGCATGGTCTCCGGCGCGCGCGGCTTTGAAAGGTAGCCGGCCAAGGCGACGGTGGGGACGCGCCGCAGGATTCTTTCGATTTGCCTTTTGTGCGTCCGGTAGTGCTCCTGCGAGGACGCGGTGGTCATCTCGAGGATGGAGCGGCGGGAGCCGCCCAGCGACTCCAGGAAAAAATAAATCAGGCGCTTGTAGGGCCCTTCCACGACCCGATCGGCTCCCTCCGCGCCCAAAAACGGGCCCTGGATGGGGATCCAGGAGACGCGGTCCAAGAGGCGCCGCTTGACGGGGGAGGCCTCGAGGGCTTCGAGCGCGCGCAGGACGTCCAAGGCGCCGTGGCTGTGCGGGATGAACACGACGCGGCGGTCCCGATTGGCCTCCTCCTCGACGATGGCCGCCAGGCGCGCGGCGTTTTGTTCGGAGGGCTGCTCGGTATTGACGTTGGAGGTGCGGTAGGGAATCCTGTAGTGCTCGGCGAAGCGCGTGATGCCCTCGAAGTATTGCGGGGTCTCCCCGGCTTTCCCGGAATGGCGCAGGTGGTTGGAAAGAAGCCCGCCCACGAAGACCAGAACGGTCTTGCGGCGGAGCTCGTGGAGCTCCTCGGGGGTAAAGCCGCGGTTCCCGGCGAGCGCGTGCTCGGCCGTGACGTCCCGGCCGCGCCCGGGTCGAATGGGCCGGGCCGGCGGCGCCGCGGCTTTTTCTCCCCAGGAATCCATGAAGGACTCCTCGAAATCCGAGATTTGCCTGCGCGCGGCCTTGGCGCGGCGGGCGAGGGTCTGGTTCAGCGCTTGGGCGCGCGCCGTCTTGACCAAGTTCTCCGCGAACGCCGGATTTCGAACGGCGGGCGCTCCGGCGGGCGCCGGCGCGGGCGGTTGCCCTCGGAGGATTCGGGAAACGGCGAAGCCGACCGGAAGCGCCGGGGGCGCGGCCGCGGTCCGCAAAGCCCGGGGGGCCGGGGGCGCCAAAACGGCGCGGGGAGCAAAAGAGGAGCCGGGAAGCTCGTCCAAGCCGGTGAGATCTTGCGCGGGCAGCAAGCCGGGAGAATCCGGCCCCGTAAGCGGCGCGGGCAGGACGGCCGGGAAAGCGCCGGGAAGGGCCGGCGCTTCTCCCGAGGTTTCCGCGATTTCCGCGGCCGGGCCGGGGCTGCGCACGGCGAGGAGGACGGAGGCCGCGATGGCCGCGGCCAGAAGCGCGCGAATTCGGCCCGCGAAGGGCCCCGGGGAAATGCGGCTCATGGAAAAAGCTTAAGCGAAAAGGGCCGCAGCGGACAGGGCCTTTGGGCTTTTAAGCCGTGGGCCTTTAGGCTCGGGCGACTTCTTTGCGCCGGAAGCAGAACGGGGCGTGATCGTTGACCATGCCGGCGGCCTGCATGTGCGCGTAGACCACGGTGGGCCCGAGAAACTTAAAGCCTCGGGACTTCAAGTCCTTGGCCCAATCCTCGGCCTTGGCGCCGGCCCAGGACCACATATACTTGGAGAACGTGCCGAACTCGCGCCGCACCTCGAGGAACACGCGGGCGTTGTGCGCCGCGGCCGCGATTTTGGCGCGGTTGCGCACCACGCTGGGGTCCCGGACGATGCGCGCCAAGTCCTTGGCGCCGAAGCGCGCGACCTTGGCGTAGTCGAAGCCGGAAAAGGCCTTGCGGAAGTTCTCCCGCTTGCCCAGCACGATGCGCCAGGAGAGCCCCGCCTGGAAGGTCTCCAGCACCAAAAACTCGTAGATTTTACGGTCATCGCGCACGGGCACGCCCCACTCCTCGTCATGGTAGCGAACGTAGAGCGCGTCTCCGGGCGGAACCCAGCGGCAGCGCCGCCGGACCGGGGGGATCCCGGTGGCGGATTTTTTCGCGCGCCTCGTCACGGAAGCGGCTTCTGCCCTTCCGGCGTGAAGAACAGGGCCGAGAGCGGCGGCAGCGTCAGGCGGAGCGAGTGCGGCCGGCCGTGCCAGGAGGCGTTCTCGGCCCGCACGCCGCCGAAGTTGCCCTGGCCGCTGCCCCAGTAGTCCTTGGCGTCGCTGTTCAAGGCCTCCGTCCAGAGCCCGCCGCGGGGCACGCCCACGCGGTAGTCCCGCCGCACGACCGGGCTCAAGTTGAACACGCCGACGGCCACGCGGCCTTGTCCGTCTTTGCGCAGAAGCGTGATCACGTTCTGGTCCGCGTCGCCGCAGTCGATCCACTCGAAGCCGGCCGGGTCGCAGTCCAAGGCGTGCATGGCGGGCTCTTTCGCATAGAAGCGGTTTAAGTCCGACAGCCAGCGCTTGATGCCCGCGTGGGGCGCGAACGGCGCCTCGTGCCAGTCGAGGCTCTGGTCGTGGTTCCACTCGGACCATTGGCCGAACTCCGAGCCCATGAACAACAGTTTCTTGCCCGGCTGCGCGTGCATGTAGCCGAAAAGGAGCCGCAGGTTGGCGCACTTTTGCCACTCGTCCTGGCCCGCCATCTTGCCGTAGAGCGAGCCCTTGCCGTGGGTCACCTCGTCGTGAGAGAGGGGCAGGATGAAGTTCTCGTGGAAGGCGTAAAGCATGCGGAAGGTGAGGCTGCCGTGCTGGTATTTGCGGAAGAGCGGATCGGTCGAGAAGTACGACAGAGTGTCGTGCATCCAGCCCATGTCCCACTTCAAGCCGAAGCCCAGGCCCCCCACGTAGGTCGGCCGCGAGACCGCGGGCCAGGCGGTCGACTCCTCGGCGAAGGTCTGCACGTCCGGGTGGCGGCTGTAGACCTCGGAGTTAAGCTCCTTCAGGAACTCGATGGCCTCGAGATTTTCCCGCCCGCCGTGGCGGTTGGGAATCCAATCGCCGCTCTTGCGGGAGTAGTCCAGGTAGAGCATGGAGGCGACCGCGTCCACGCGCAGGCCGTCGACGTGGTATTTTTCGAGCCAATAAAGCGCGCTGGAAATGAGGAAGCTCCGCACCTCGTGGCGGCCGTAGTTGAAGACGTAACTGCCCCAGTCGGGGTGCACGCCCTGCTTGGGGTCGGCGTGCTCGTAGAGCGCGGTGCCGTCGTAGAGCCCCAAGCCGTGGGCGTCGGTGGCGAAGTGGGAGGGTACCCAGTCCAGGATGACGCCGACGCCGTTCTGGTGCAGGATGTCCACGAAATTCATGAAGTCCTTGGGGCTGCCGTGGCGCGCGGTGGGCGCGAAGTAGCCCAGGCTTTGGTAGCCCCAGGAGCCGGAGAAGGGGTGCTCCATCACGGGCATGAGCTCGACGTGGGTGAATCCCGCCTCGCGAACGTAGCTTGAGAGCTCTTCGGCCAGCTCGCGGTACGTCAAAAAGCCGTTGCCCGCTTCGGGCTTGCGGCGCCAGGAGCCCAGGTGCACCTCGTAAATCGAAATGGGGGAGGCGATGGAGTTTTTGCCAGCGCGGGACGCCATCCATTTTCCGTCTTTCCAGTCGTGGTCGAGCGAGGCCACCTTGCAGGCCGTGAGCGGCGGCTCCTCGAAGGCGAAGGCGAACGGGTCGATTTTGTCCACCTTCATGTTCCCGCGATCGGACTGGATCCAGTACTTGTAGAGCGAGCCCTCGCGCGCCTCGGGCACGAAGCCCGCCCAGATGCCGGAACTGCCCTGCGGGTGAAGCAGGTCCCTGGTCTTGCTCCAATCGTTGAAGTCGCCCATGACGCAGACCTTGCTCGCGCTGGGCGCCCAGACCGCGAAGAACACGCCCGGCTTGCCGGCGAGCGCCCCCGGGTGCGCGCCCAGCACGTCGTAGAGCCTGAAGTGCCGGCCCTCGTTGAAGAGGTAAAGGTCCTGCGCGCCGATGTGGTTTTGGCCCGGATGATCGATTCTCATAAATAAACGAGTCAGCGGCCGGTGCCGCGCGCCAAGTCCGCCAAAGTCTTGGCCAACTCGGGCGTGAGGGCCGTTTCGTCCAGCCGCCAGCGCCAGTTGCCTTTAGGCTCGCCCGGGAAGTTCATGCGCGCGGAACTCCCGAGGCCCAGCGCGTCCTGCAGGGGGACAACCGCCGTCTGCGCGGGGGACTCGTAGACCGCCTTGATGAAGCCCCACTGGGGCGCGGCGGGGTCCGCGCCGAAAGCCTTCATCAGGAAACTCTTGTCCTTGCGCTTGGAGAGCCAGCCCAGGAGGGTGTCGTTGTCGTGCGTTCCGGTGCAGGCGAGGCTCGCGGCGGGATATCCCTGCGGCGGGTCTTCCACGCGCCCGTCCCCCATTGAGAACTGCAGGACCTTGATGCCGGGAAAGCGGAAGGCGTCGCGCAGTTCCGAAACGTCGGGGCCGACCAGGCCCAAGTCCTCGGCGATGATCTGCAGCTCCGGCAGCTGCTTGCGCACGGCCGCGAAGAAATCATGGCCAGGGCCGGGCGTCCATTCCCCGCCGCGCGCGGTCTTGGCGCCGGCCGGCACCGCCCAGTAGCGCGCGAAGCCGATGAAGTGGTCCAGGCGCACGGCGTCAAAGAGCCTGGAGGCGCGCAGAAGGCGCCTGGTCCACCAGGAGTAGCCGTCCTCGGCGAGCTTGTCCCAGCGGTAGAGCGGGTTGCCCCAGAGCTGGCCGTCCCTGGAAAAATAATCGGGCGGCACGCCGGCCACGGCCTCGGGGCGCAAGTCGGCGTCCAAACGGAATATTTCCGGGCGCGACCAAACCTCGGCGCTGTCGTAGGCCACGTAGAGCGGCACGTCGCCGATGAAGCCCACGCCGCGCGCGGCCGCGTAGTTGCGCAGCGCCTCCCACTGGCGGCGGAAGAGATATTGCACGAACTGCCGGTAGGCCGACTCCTCGCCGGCTTGGCGCACGGTCTCGCGGGACCAGAAGCGGAAGCGCCGGTGGCGCAAGGGCTCCTCCCAGCGGCTCCAGGCTTTGCCGCCGTGGGCCTTCTTGAGCGCGCAGAACAGCCCGTAGTCGTCGAGCCAGTCGGAGGTCTCGACGCAGAAGGCGCGGAAATCGTCCCATTGCTCCGGCCGGCCCTTCTCGGAGAAACGAGCGAAGGCCTTGCGCAGCAGCTCTTCCTTGAAGCCTTCGGCCGCGTCGTAGTCGGTCTTGCGCGCGGAGAATTCGGGCGCCTGGGCCAAATCCTCGTCCGCCAAAAAGCCGTCCTGAACCAAAGCCTCCAGGCTGATGAAGAGCGGGTTGCCGGCGAAGGCCGAGGGGGAGGAATAGGGCGAGTCGCCGGGCCCCGGGGGCACGACCGGCAGCATCTGCCACCAGTGCTGGCCGGCGTCTTTTAGGAAATCGACGAAGCGATAAGCCGCGGGCCCCAGGTCGCCCACGCCGTGCGGTCCGGGAAGGGATGAAGCGTGGAGTAGGACGCCGGCCGCGCGGCGCGAGAGTTTCTGCGGCGCGGGGGCGGGCGCGGCCTCGCGGACCGCGTGGGCTTCGGCCGGTTCAGGCGCCACGGCGCGCCTCCAGGGCCAAATCGACGGGATACTCCGCCGCCGGACCGTCGTAGAGGGTGGGGGTTTCCCCGTGCGAGAAGGCCACGGCCAGCTCGTCGCAGCGCTCGTTGCCCGGCACGCCGCTGTGCCCGCGCACGTGCCGCCAGGAAAGGCGCTGACGCCCGCGCGAGGAGACCAAGGCGTCCATCTCCTCCCATAAATCGCGGTTTAAAACCGGGTCGCCGGCTGAGTTCTTCCAGCCTTTTCTCTTCCAGCCGAAAATCCAGCTGGTGATGCCGGTGATGACGTAGGTCGAGTCCGCGCGGACTTCAAGCGCTCCGGAAAACTCGGCCGCCGCGCGCAGGACCGCGATGGCCGAGCGCATCTCCATGCGGTTGTTGGTGGTTTTGGCCTCCCCGCCGGCCAACTCCGTCACGCGTCCGTGCGGCCAGGCCAGAATCGCGGCCCAGCCGCCGGGCCCGGGGTTGCCGGAGCAGGCGCCGTCGGTGAAGGCGACGAGAAGCTCCGGGGGCATGGCCCCATTTTACCTTAATCCGCCCGCGGAACGCTTGCGCCGCCTTTGCGCCGCGAAAAGACGATTTTCAGCGTGTCTCCGCTGCGCGTAATCCTGCTGGTTCCTGGTACGGCGTCCGACGGCACGGGAATGATTTTCTCGAACTGGCGGACCGATTCGCTTTGGAACTCGCCCTGCGCGTTTTTACGGCTGCGCGTGGTTTTCGCGCTGTAGGAGAGTTTGATGCGCGAACCGTTCACGCTGACGTTGAGTGAGCCCTTTTGGAGGCCGGGAACCTTGAAAGAAACGATGACCTGTTTTTGCGTGGTTTTGACCGAGGGCTCGATGTCCGCGAGATCTATCCGATCGTTGAACCAGCTGCGCCAGGACCGCTTGAAGAGCGGCTGCTGCCGGGCGCTGAAGAATGGCGCCATCCTTTTCTCGAAGTCGCGAATTTCGGCGAAGGGATCCATCTGGCCCTGGAAGAAGCCGTCGTTGAAGAGATTGTCGAAGGACTGCGGCGGGATGGGGTTCCCGGCGGAGAGGTTCTTCAAGGCCTGGGACTGCCATTGCGCGAGCGCGCTCCAGGGGTTCTGCGGAGGAGCGGCCGGCGCGGCGGCTTCATCCGCGGGAGTGGCTTGGGGAGCCGCTTGCGCCGCCTGCGCGGGTTGGGGAGAGAGCTCGGCGTGGATGTAGTAGCCTTCGCCCGCGCACGCCAGGCTCAAAATTGCGATGACGATCCAAAGAATTTTGCTGTTCATATCGGACCTCCTTAAATAGAATTCACATAAGGCTTTTCCTGGGTCCGGCGGGGAGCCCCGCAAGGGGGCTCCCCGGCCCGGAGCGGTTTGGTTTAGTCGATGGAGACCTTGCGCGGCTTCTCCTCTTCGGCCTTGGGCAGCGTGATTTCCAGCACGCCGTTCTTGAGACTGGCCTTGACCTGATCGGCTTTGACGTCCGTGGAGAGGGCGAAGGCTCGGAAGAACTGGCCCGCGGGCAGTTCGCGCCGCAGCCAGCCGTCCTCCGGTTCCGTCTGCCGGGTTTTGCCGCTCAGGATGAGGTGATTGTCCTTCATCTCGATGCTGACGTCGGATTTTTCCACGCCCGGGAGCGCGGCGTAGATGAGGATGGCGTCGTCCGTTTCGCGCACGTTCACGGCCGGGCTCCAGCCCAGCCCCGAGTCCGCCTGAAGGTGCCTGACCGAGAGCGGCGAGCGCCCGCCGAAAAAGCCGTCGAAGAGTTCGCTGACGGCGTCGCGCAGGCTCGTCACGTCCCGAAGCTGGCGCTGCTCCTCGTCTTTGAGAGACACATCCTGATTCATGTCCATAACCCTCCTTGTTGGTATTAATTGGCAATCACATCATACGACTGCTAATATTGTAGAACAGGCATATCGACATGTCAAGTGGGGGAAACTTCGTCGGCGCTTCAGCGCGGCTAGGCCGGCGCCGCGGCGGCGGTTTGCGCGGCGCCGGCCAGCTCCACGGCCTTCTCGGCCACCTTGAAAGCCGCGCTCGGGCGCGCGAGCTTCAAGGCGCTCTGGCGCATCGCGCGCAGGCGCCGGGGGTCTTCCAAGAGCGCGGAGACTTGGCCGGCCAAGTCCGCGGGCGACTCGATGCGGATGCCCGCGCCGTGGTCCAAGAGAAAGTCGGCGTTGCGCTTTTCCTGGCCGGGGATGGTCATGATGGCCGCGAAGGGCAGGCCGCAGGAAAGCGCCTCCGAGACGCTCAAGCCCCCGGGCTTGGAGACCAGCAGCTCGGCCGCGGCCATGAGCTCGTGCACCTTGTCGGTGTAGCCCAGGACGCGCGCGCGGTGGCGGGCCGGCACGGGCGCTCGCGCCAAGCGCTCGCGAGCTTTGGCGTTTTTGCCCGCGACGGCGATCAGGTCCAGCGGTCGCTGGACGCTCAAGAGCACCTCCCAAATCTCGCCCATGGCGCCCAGGCCGTCGCCGCCGGCCATCTGCAGGACGACGGGCCTCTCGCCCGGCAGGTCCAGGGACTTCAAGGCCTCGATGCGGTAGGGCAGGCGCGAGAAAACCGGGTGGACGGGGATGCCCGAGACCGTGATGTCGCCGGCGGGCACGCCGCAGCAGATGAGGGAGGCCGCGCCCGGGATGGAGCCCGCGAAGAAGTGCTCGCAGGGGCGGCGGGCCCAGAAGCGGTGGGCGTCGAAATCGGTCACCACCGTCGTCTGCGGGACGCGGAGCTCGCCGCGGGCCTTCAAGTCCGCGAGAATCTCGGCCGGGAGAAAGTGGGTGTTGACCGCCGCGTCGCAGGCCTCTTCCTTTATATAGCGGACGAAGTCTTTCATGCCGCGGCGCTGGAAAAATCCGCGCGCGAACTCCCGCAGGGGCATGGCCTCGCCCGGCCGGTCGAAGGCGTCGTAAAAGTAGCCGAAGGCGCGGGGCGCGGCGCTGGCCAGGCCCAGGTAGCCCTCGCGGTACATTCGGCGGAACAGGGGCGCGGCGAAATCCAGGACGTCGACGACCTTCGTTTCGACCTCGGGATGGGTTTCCCGCAGGGCGCATTGGACGGCTTCGGCCGCGCGCATGTGGCCGGAACCGACCGACGCCGAGAGGATGAGGATTTTCAAGCGGGCGCCGCGGGCGTGAGTTCCGGCTCCGGTTTTGGAGCCGGGGGATTTTCGTCCAAGACTTTGTCCCAGCGCACGATGGAGAGGCGGCCGGTGAAGTCCTCCACCAGCGCCGTGCAGCTTTCGACCCAGTCGCCGTCGTTGATGTAGAGGACTCCGTCCAGGGTCTGCTGCTCCGGATGGTGGATGTGCCCGCAGATGACGCCGTCCAAGCCCTTGCGCTTGGCCTCCTGGGTCACGGCGCGGCGGAACTCCGCGATGAACTCGAGCGCGTTCTTGACCCGGTGCTTCAGGTAGGCCGAGAGCGACCAGTAAGGATAGCCCAGCTTGCGGCGCGCGAAGTTGAGCCAGTGGTTGACGATGACCGAGAGATCGTAGGCCCAGCTGCCCATCTTGGCGACCCACTTGGCGCACTGGATGACGGCGTCGTACTGGTCGCCGTGGGTGATTAAAAAGCGCCGGCCGTCCGCGGTCTTATGCACGGCCTCGGAGACCACCCGGACGCCGCCGAAGCGCATGCCGACGAAGTCGCGGACCATCTCGTCGTGGTTGCCCGGGACGTAATAAACCTTGGCTCCCTTGCGCGCGCGGCGCAGGACCTTCTGGACGACGTCGTTGTGAAGCTGGCGCCAGCCGAACCACGTCCGACGCAGGGCCCAGCCGTCGATGATGTCGCCGACCAGGTAGAGGGTGTCGGACTCGTTGTGCTTTAAGAAATCAAGGAGAAACTCGGCCTTGCACCCGCGGGTGCCCAGATGGACGTCCGAAATCCAGATGGTGCGGTAGCGCTTGCTCTCGCCTGCCGTTTCCACGACACCAGTATAGACGCAACGAAGGACGCGCGCCATGAAAAGCGGGTAACTTTCGTGTGACGCGTGCGTGACGGCACCGCGATGCGCTAGAATAGCGCATGGCCAGCGCGCCGCGCCTGCCGCCCAGGCGCCTCCTCTTCGTCTCGATCCTGTCGACCGCGATTGGCGCCGTCATGGCCTTCGGCGCC
>JAGWJU010000130.1 GCA_028865585.1 Elusimicrobiota bacterium
CGATCAGGAAATTCTCGACCCTATTCTCGGCAAGGGCGAGGCCATGGCCTTCGTCGACGTGGGCATGCAGCTCAAAGTCCAAAACGAGGAAACCAACCGCAAAGGCATGGGCTTGGCCGAAAAATACAAGGAGAAAAACAGCGGCCAAAAAACCGGGCAGACCAAGACCCAGTTCGTTCTCCCCGGAATCCCCCAGCCCGAGACCATTTCCCAAATCCCGCAGGCTCCTTCTGCGGCCAGCGCCCAACAGGCCCAAGAGCAAAAAGGGATGCAGCAGGAAAATTTCTCCGAGAACCTGGTCTTCAAACGCATGTCCGTGACGGTCATCCACGATCAGAGCGTGCTTAAGGACAAGACCCAGCAGGACTTGGTGCGCAGCCGCATCGTCGACGCCATGTCCCAGTACAGCCTCGCCCCCAATCAGGTTTTTTTCCAGCCTACGCCCTTCAATCACGCCAAGACGGACTGGCGCGAGGACTTGAAGCACCCGTGGGTCTACCTGCCGCTTCTCTACGCCATTCTCATCCTGCTTTTCCTGATGTTCCTCTTCGGCCCGCTCTGGCGCTTCATGAGCCAGTACATCCGCGCGATGCGCGAGCGCCCCGCGGCCGAGGTGAACGTCGAATCGAAGATCGAGCAGCCGGACGAAGACGAGGGCGAAGGCGACGACGAGTTGACCGAGGAGGGCAAGCTGGACATCACTCTCCAGAGAAAACCGCCGGAGCCTCCGCCCCCGCCGCCCGAGGAGGACGAATCCATGAAGAAATTCGAGCCCTTCGCCTACATCAACGAGGAGAACATCAAACGGCTGGCCTACATGTTCCTCCTGCGCAAAGAGGAGCCCTGGGTAGTGGCGGTCGTGGCCAGCTATCTGCGCCCGGACTACGCTCGGCAGCTTTTGACGTCCTTGCCCGTCGAGTTCCAGGCCCGCGTCGCCATGGAGGCTCTCACGGTGCGCCAAGTCACCCGCGAGCAGGTCGTGGCCATCGACGCCGACGTCAAGGAAAACGTGGACTTCGTCGTGGGCGGCTTGGAGCGGCTCATCACCATGATCGACGAGGCGGACACCGCGACCCGCAACAACATCCTCAACTACCTCAAGAATGAAAAGCCCATGGTCTACGAGCACGTCCGCAAGCACCTCCTGGTCTTTGAGGACGCCGCCAATTTCCCTGACCGCGAGATGCAGATGATCATCCGCGAACTCAAGCCCGAGGGCATGGCCAAGGCCCTGCAAAACGCTCCGCCCGAAGTCCTTAACAAGTTCTTCAACAACATGTCGGCGGGCGCCGCGGCGCTGCTCAAGGAGTCGATGGAATACTCGCAGAACATCACCCCGGCGCAAATCGAGGAGGAGCGGGCGAAAATCATCGACACGGTCAAGGTTCTTGAAAAAGAAGGCAAAATCGCCATCCGAAACAAGGAAGGCGGCGGCTACGATCTGGTCGAGGGCATGCAGGAGGAGCTCTCGGCCCAGAACAAGCGCCAGGAGCGCTTCGCCGCCGCCAAGCACAAAAACGAGCCCGCGGCTTTACCGGGCGGGAGCGAGGCTCAGGTTCCCGCCGATCCCGCGCAGGCGCAAAACTACCTGAGCGCGGGCGTCTCTTTTCACGACGCGGGGCAATTCGATCAAAGCATCCCCTACCTGGAATACGCCGTCAGTTTGGATCAAAATCTGTGGCAGGCCCGCCAGTATCTCGGCTCCGCTTTATACCAATTGGGCCGCACGCCAGAAGCTCTTGCCCAGTACGAAAAAATGCTTGAAGTTCACCCCGATCCGCAAATCCAACAGTGGGTGGAAAGCTTCAAGGCGCAAATTAAAGAATAGGAGAGAGTTCCATGGCCGACGATTTGTTTTCCAAGAAGCCGCCGATTCCCCCTCCCTTGCCCGGAGGCCGCCAGGCGCCGCCGCCTCTGCCCGGAGGGTTTCCCCCCAATCCGGGCCGTTCCGGACCGCCGCCTCTGCCTTCCCTCGGAGTTCCTCCCGCGCCCGCGGCTTTCGCTCCCGCCGGAGCCGCCGTCAAATCCCCGGGAAGCGACGGCGGCGACTACGAGAAGAAAGTCGCCGAACTCGAGAAGCGCCTCCAGGAAGAGCGCGAAAAAGTTCTTCGCGCCAGCCTCAAAAACGAACAGGAATCCGCGACCGCGGCGAAGGTCGAAGCCTCGCTTCAGGACCTGCAGGAGCGCATGCGCCGGGAGCGCCGGACCCAGGAGCAAGAGGAAGTCCGGCTGAAGCTCGAAGCGAAGATCCAGGAGATGGAAAAAAGGATGGCGCAGGAGCGGGAGACCTGGGTCGCCACTCTCAAGAACCAGATGCAGTCCAAGGAGTTCCAGGAAAAAGAGTTCGAAACCCACTTCGCGTCCCGCCTTCAGGAGATGGAGCGCCGGAATCTTGAGGAAAAGGCCCAGTGGCAGAAGGTCGTCCTGGCCAAGGATGAGGAAAACCGCAATCTGCGCTCCTTATGCGAGAAGCTCAAGGGCGCCGACGCCGAGCTTTCCCGGGCGCTCGCTGAGAAAAAGTGGCTGGAGGGACGGCTCTCGGACATGCGCGAAGAGCAATCCAAATCCCAAGGCACGGCGCAGGCCCTGGCCGAAAAGGATAAGGAAGCGGCGGTCATGCGCTTCGAGCTTGCCGCCGCGAAAGCGCAGGTGGACGACTTGAAGCAGCGCCTTGAGCGGGAGTTTTCCCGAGCGCGCCAAGAGTACGAGAGCGAGAACCGGCGCGTCAAAACCGAGGCCCTCGCCGAAGTGTCCAAATATCGGGAAACCGCCGACCAGTACTACGCCGCCGTCCAAAAATTCAAGGGCGTGTGCGCCGCATTGGAGCGCCAGACGGCGATGCTCAAGTCCCATCTCGCCAAGAAAACGGCCGAGTTGCAATCGCTGAAAACAAAATTGGAGAATGTGTCCCGTCTTGCCGAGCACGAGAGAGAAGCCCTGCGCGGGCTGGGACAGCAAAGAATGACCCTGCAAAAAGCCTTAAAGTCCCGCCAAGAATCCCTAGAAGCCGCGCAGGCCTTGGCCAGGAATTTCGAGGGCCGGCTGGCGGGCGCGGAAAAAGAAAAAGACGAGCTTGCCGTAAAAACGGAAAGCCTTGAGCGCGTCTGTTCCGCCCAAGCGGCCCAAATCAAGAACCTCGAAATCACCCTGGAAACCCTCCGGGGCGAGCTCGCGAAGGAGAGCCATGTCGCCGCCTTCCGGCTCAAAGAAACCGAGGAATTAACCCGCAAGCTTGAGGAATGCCGGCAGTCCTCCGAGCCCCCCGCCTCATGATCACGCTGCACAAGCTCAACGGAACCGCCGTGGTCATCAACGCGGAGATCATCGAGGCGCTGGAGATCGGCCAGGAAACCGTCGTGTGCCTGGCCACCGGCAACCGCTACCTCGTGCGCGAAAGCGCGGAGGAGATCACGAAAAAAGTGCTTGAATATAGGCAGGCGGTCAACGCCCAGGGCAAAGTCGTCAATCCCATTCAGGGCTTCGAGCGAAAATCGCCGTGAATCCCCGAAGCCCCGGTTTAAGCCGATAGGAGGCATCAGAGCGCGCTTATGGACATAGCCACAATCATGGGAATTTTGGTGTTTTTCGCGATGGCCGTCGCGACGATCTACCACAGCGAGGGCATGGCCGGATTTCGACCCTTCGCCAACATGGAGGCGCTCCTGGTCGTCATGGGAGGAACCTTCTGCGCCACGCTGGTCAATTATCCGCTGGGACAAGTCGTGGGGCTCGGGAAAATCCTGCGCAAGGTGCTTTTTTCCAGCGGCGAGGACACATCCAACATTGTAACCATCTTCGTCACCTTGTCTCAAAAAGCCAAGAAAGAAGGGTTTTTGTCCCTGCAGGCCGACATTAAAAACATCCCGAACGATTTTATGCGCCGCGGCATCCAGCTTGTCGTGGACGGCGCGGACCAGGAGTTCATCAGCAACATGCTCGAAACCGAACTGGGGTTCATCCGCGAACGCCATAAGGTCGGCCAGGAAATCTTCAACGCCATGGGCATCTACGCCCCGGCCTTCGGCATCATCGGCACGGTTCTCGGCATGATCATGATGCTCTCGACCATCTCGGACGTCAACGCCGTGCCCCGGCGCATGGCCCTGGCCCTGGCCTCGGCCTTCTTCGGCTTGGGCGCAGGCTACCTCATTTTTCTGCCCATGGGCGGCAAGCTGCGCCGGCGCTCGGAGGAGGAACTCCTTATTAAGGACATCATCATCCGCGGCGTCCTTCTGCTGCAGAGCGGCGCGACGCCGTCCGTCGTGGAAACCAACCTCAAGGCCTACCTGGAGCCCTCGAAGAGAATGATGGTCAAGAACCCGACGGCTCCGGCGGCTCCGGGGACCTGAGGCAAGCGCCCTCATGCCGCTCAAGGCCCCCCGCGGATTCATCGAGGAGAACGACCCGCGCGTCTCGCAGATCGGCCACGCGGCGCCCCCCTG
>JAGWJU010000131.1 GCA_028865585.1 Elusimicrobiota bacterium
AGCTTGAGTATGCCCATCGAGATGACGGCCGCGGGGATGGAGGCGGACACCGTCATACCCGCGAAAAGCCCCAGATAAGCGTTGGCCCCGGCCAGGATGACGGTCAGCGTCACGCCCAGCAAGACGGCCTTGACCGTAATTTCGGGGAGGTTCTCTTCAGGCGGAATGAAAGGCTTAAAGACCGTAGACGCGCCGGCTCGCCCTGTTTTGTGCATGGACTTGTTTTATAGCAAAACAGGCCCGCGAGATCACGGGCCCGTCACCGGTGCGGACAGCCCGGCCAGCAGCACGGGCGGCGCATGCCCTGGCGCATCTTGTCGAGGCCGACGGCGATGGCCGCGCCAAAATCCGCGGGCAGTTGGTGCGGCGCTCCGGAGACGGCTTTTGTTTGGCCATGATTGGTTGCCGGCCGGGCCGGCGGCGCGGCCTAGCGGCCCTGAAGGTGCGGTAGGAAGTAAATATTCCAGATGAAAATCGCGATGGCGGCGATAAAAACAGCGGAATACAGCCGGTCGGCGAATTGGAACCCTGCCGCCGCTCGGGAGAGCTTCCCATCGCCGAGCTCCGCAAATTTTTTTTCTTTTAAAAACCGCTGGAAAGCGGAGGCATCCTCCATCGAGCCGCTCTTGAACAAGGCGGGGGAACCCAGCTTCCGCAAGTGCTCCGGGTGATTTTTACGAAGGACGGACAAGAATTTCGCGCGAAACGCCGTGGCGGCTACGGCGATGACGATGACCGCGGCCAGCGCGCCCGCCAGAATCAGCCGTGTCATTGGGGTACCTCCATTATGCCCGTTCGAGCTGGGCGATTTCAAGGCGGACGGAACGCCTCCGGAATGCCGCTTTATTTTCGCTCGACAAGGGAGTAAACCGCATAAACCGGAACGCCGTCCCGCCTCCTAAAAACCTTCTGGGGCTCGAATGTTTTCCCGGCCCCGGCCAAGAGGGCAGAAAAATAAGGGAGCGTCGACTGCCCGGGCAGGTTTGGATTTGGCGACACGAAAAGATACACATTTTCACTGCCTGCGCATCCAGAGAAAAACTCCGCGGCCGTTCTGCGGCGCTGAGACGGCCAGCAGGAGACCGGGGTGATCCGTTCGTTCGAAAGCAGGCGCAGCGCGAAATCGAGCCGCTGGTCGCAATTCTTGGGACTTAAGTAATGGCGGCTTTCCAGCCAGCGAACCATTTGGACGTTGGCATCGGAATAGTACGACGTGCCGCCGGTCCGATCCAGAAAATTCTCCATGTGGGAGAACTCCCAAATGTAAAAAACGGGTGCCGCAGCGAACAGCGCCAAGCCCAAGCATGAGGCCTTCCAAAATCGCTTCCTTGTCAGGACATTCTCAAGCAAAAGATACGCCGCGGCGCCCATTAGAATTTGAGGCAGCGGGAAAAGAATAAAGACGTGCTCCGGCGTGAGATTGCTCAAGGTAAATCCGGAAGGCAGGAACATCCCCAGGAGCAGGAGGCTAAAAAATACGGCGTTGCGCCTGTACCGGTCTTCGGCCTGGGCGACGAGACAGAAAATGCTTATGGCCAGCAGAACTCCGTACGATACAGCCGCGGCCCGCATGAGATTCCATCGGTGATCGAAGGGATAGTTCGGGAATCCGCTGAGCATCTCGCCGTAGAGTTCCCCAATGAACTGGTGGAAGCGCGTCGCAAGATTGCCCAGGACCATGAAGTTGTCCGTTCCGCGATCTCCGTAATGCAGATGCGCGAGGCCAAAGCCAAAAAGCTCGGTCCCTTGACCCAGAGCTTCCTTAATAATGTAGAGTGCCGCTCCCAAAAGGAAAAATAGGGCGGCGCCGCCCAACTGGGGCAGCATCGGCCGTCGGCGCAAGGCTTTTACGGCCTCGCGCCGAAAAATGATCGCCGCCAAGAGAAGCCCCGCATAGAACCAGTAGAACCACAGACGCAGGCAAAAGCCGGCGCCCGCCAAGAACGCCGCAGCGTAGAGATGCCGATTCTTTCCGGAGCGGCGCCATGCCTGCAGACAGAGCAAGGCGCCCAAATAGAAAGCGGCCATGACGCCCGCATGAGCGATGCTTATGCGGGATCGATAAATGAAGCTGGGGTTGGCGAGCAAAAGCAGCAACACGAACACGGCCGCCGTGGAATTAAAGAATCTACGCGCACATAGGTAAGCTGTGGTTATGACGGCAAGGCTAAAGACGAACTCCCCGATACGCAAGGCTGCGAAAGGGTCTTTAATGAGCAGGAAAAACGGCGCGAGAAGATAAGCCTGCAGCGCGCCATGATAGCCTGATTTAAACAGAGGCCAGGCGCGGAGATGGTGGAATCCGGCACGGATAAGCTGCTGCGCCTGGACGCCGTCCAGCGCTTCGTCGCCGTAGACGCCGGGCAGCAGCAGTCCGCGAAGCTGAATCCAGCAGTAACCTGCGAGCAGAAGCAGCGCCGCGGCCGCCTCCCACACCGGCGGAAGTTCGGCCAGACTGTGTCGCTTAGAGATTTTCACTGGCTTTCGGGCAAATTTTATTTATTATGCCCAAGACCATCGGAGGGTTTCAAGACAGGCCGCCGCGGCGCCCTCCCACGTTAATCCGCCTTCCAGGCTCTTTACATGCAACTCGAGCTCGGTGGCCCTCGTTTTTCTTAGCGCCGTCGGCGGCTGGGGCGCGGGCTGCTCAGGAAAAGAAAATTGTCGGAAAACCGTATTTCTGCGCGCGGACTTGGCCTCAACCAAAATGGTTTTGCCCTCGGGAGAACGCACGACGGCATCCAACTCGGTCACGTAGAAACCCTTGGCGTCAAAGAACTCGCGGCCGCTCTGCAGAATCTGGTAGCCGACGTTGTGGTAGTGCAGGAGAGTCCGCATCTCCAGCAGCAGCCCGGTGCAGCGGCTGTGGATGAGGCCGCCCATCAGATCGAAGAGACCCTGATCGTCCTCATGGCGCTGAATAAGGACGTTCAAGGCGTTACGCGTCTCTTGCGCGCCCTGCGGAACCGGCGCCACGCCGTCCAAATAAACGAAGCGGATGCGGCGCGACGACGAGGAGAGCTTCTTGGCCACGTCCTGAAGGTGCGCCTTGATCTCCGCGTAGCCGCGCGTGCCGAAGCCCAGGACTACTTCGTCCAAGCGCCCGGACTGCCGGTCGGCCCGGCCGCCGGGGGCGAAATGCTTGACGCCTTCGCGCGATAGTCGCCGATGCGCCTAATGCCCTCGGTAATTTCCGACTGCTGGTTTTTCGCGTGGTGAAAAAACACCTGCTCCGTGGCCACGGCGACGCGGCGGCGCGGACGGCCGCGGTTTTCTTCATGCGCCAATTACAGAAAGAGCCGCGGGACGAATGCCGCTCTAGCGCGCGGACGGCCGGTCGGAGAAGGTCGAGTCGACGACGGTTTCTTTGCCGGAGGCGAACGTGATGGTGAGGCGGCGCAAAGTCGTGCCGGGCCCCTGGGGCTCGAAGCTCTCCTTTACGTCCGTGATGCGCCGGTCGGCCCCGGCCAGCGGCCCGTACCGCGCGACTTCGGCTTGCGAGGTCTTGAGCCAGCGTCGGGCGCGGCGGTAATCGGCATGAAGCCACGGCACGGCCCACCGCCGACGCAGGCAGCCGACGTATTTAGCCTGCTCCTTGGCGTCCAAGTAGGCCTCGTAGTAGTTCCTGAACGCGCACTCGCGGCGCGCGAACTCGGGGCTGTTGGGCGCCATCACGCACATGGCCGACATGGCGTAGGGCAGGCATTTAAGCCCGGGCAAAGGCAGGGTGGGCAGGGGTTCTTGCAGAGCCGGCGGGAGCGCGAGCTCGTTGGCCCCGGGCGGATTAGCCGCCTGGGCGCCCGCGCTCCGGCGCATCGCAGAAGCGCAGCCCCCCAACACGGCGAGCGCGACGGCGAGGGAAAAAGCTTTTTCATGGCGGCCCCCTGCCTCGGCGCGGCGTTTGCCCCGGAGGCATTGAGTTATAGCCTCCAGAGCTTGCAATTTCAAGAGCGGAGAGCCGTTTTTACCGAAGTTTAATGGAGCCGCGCCCGTGAAAATGCCCCAAGCGGCCAAGCCGAGCATGGCGACGATCCATAAGGCCACGGTGAACTTCACCACCCAATCCCAATAACGCTTATTGCTCGTGGTGTACGTCAGCAGTCCTCCCCGCCCTCTAAACTTAACCACGAAATGGGCGGATTTCAAGGCGGGGCGGGCCCCCAAGGCCCGCTTCCTCATATATCGCCTGGCCCGCAAGCTTGGTCAGGGCCAAGTCTGGCCGGCCAAGTTGGCCCCCCAGCCGACCCTATCAACCCCCTATCCAGACGTCTGCCAGACCCCTGACGTCTAGGCAGACCCCCCATCTGGCCAAGACCATGGCGGTGGCGGGCGCTGCTTGAGACGGTCAGGGTCGCCGGTCCTGGTCGGGTCGGCCCCGCGGCCGCCCCTTGCGGCGCTACCCCCGGCGCTGAATCGTGGAACGGACCAACGCTTGGCTCC
>JAGWJU010000132.1 GCA_028865585.1 Elusimicrobiota bacterium
GCCCGCCGCGAAATCGATGTCCCCTAAATTGTAGCTGGCGGCGGAACGGGCTTTGGGCGGAGCGTTCGAGCCGAGCAAGGCTTGAAACGCCTTCTTGGCCTCGCCCAAATCCTCGAGCCGGAACAGGGCGTCGCCGGAGTTGAAGACGGGGCGGATGTCCCGGGGGCTTTTCGCAGCGGCCGCGGAATAATCATCCAAAGCGTCGAGGTAGCTTTGTTTTTGATAAAGCTTGTTGCCGGCCCGCAAATCGCCTTCGGCGGTCGCGGCGCGCGCACTGATCCCGGGCAGGAGAAGCAAGAAAGCGAGGATGCCCAGTTTTTTTGTTCCCCAAGTTTTTTCCCAAATATCTCCAGTCTCCGGAATGAGGAACCCCGCCAGCAAAAGGGCGAAGGCCAAGGCCAGCGGCCACTGGAAGTGGTTCCGGTAGCGATCCGCGGAAGACGAGACGCTTTGCGCTTGGGTGGTCTTGAGAATTTGCTGGGCCAAGGACGAAACCTCGCTCTGATCCGCATTGGCTCGATAGTAGGCCCCGCCGGTCGCGGAGGCCAGCCCGGAAAGAACGTCCTCATGCAGGCGCGTGATGACGGTATTCCCCTTGCCGTCCTTCTTGTAGCCGGTGAGGTTGCCGGAGGAGTCTTTTAAAGGGATGGGGGCGCCTTCCGTCGTTCCGAAGCCGATCGCGTAGATGCGTATGCCCAGCGGCGCGGCGGCTTTCGCCGCGGCCAGCGGATCGCTCTTGTGATCTCCCCCGTCGCTAAGGATGACGAGCGATTTGACTCCGGGGTACTGCTGGAGAATCTGCGCGGCTTGGGCGACGGCCGGCCCCATGGCCGTACCGGGCGTCGGCAGCATGTCCGGGGACAGCGAATCGGCGGCCTGGCGCAAGGCGTCCATGTCCATGGTCATGGGGCAGATGACGGCTGGCTCGCCGG
Organism: Elusimicrobiota bacterium; assembly: GCA_028865585.1. GTDB lineage: Bacteria > Elusimicrobiota > Elusimicrobia > UBA1565 > UBA9628 > JAGWJU01. Next base: position 933 of record JAGWJU010000132.1, read on the forward strand.
AGAAGGTCATCAGCCCGATGCGGTTTCCGGAGAGTTCGTCCAGGAGCAGGGAAAGGTCGCGCTTGGCGGCCGCCAATCTTGAGGGCGAGGCGTCCTGGGCGGACATGGAGAGGGATGTGTCCACCGCGATGAGAATTTGCCGGGTTTTGGATTTGCTGGCGACAAGCTCGATGCCCCACTGCGGTCCGGCCAGGGCGACGAAGATGAGCGCCAAGGCCGAAACTTGCAGCGCCAGTTTGAGCGAACGGCGGGATGCCGCTTGTTCGGGAATGAGCCGCGCAAGCGTGGCCGGCGTTCCCAGGAGAGCATTTAGGCGTCGGCGCCGGCGGCCCGCGGTCCAGGCCGCAAGAGCCACCGCGGCGAGGGCCGGAATCATCCAGAGCAGCCAAAAGGGATCTTTCCACATATGCTAGGGCCACCTCAGAAAGAACGCGCCGCCCAAAACCGCCTCGAGCACGAGGCAAAGCGCGGCCGCGGCCGCCGGATATTGATAGAGATCCGACTTGATGAGTTCCGGGGGCCGGCTGGTTTTGGATTTCTCCAGCTTGTCGATGATGCCGTAGATCTGCTTCAAGCTCTGCGAATCCGAGACGCGGTAATAGCGCCCCCCGGTCATGTCCGCGATTTTGGTCAATAGAGCGTCGTCGAGGTCGTCGGGAACGGTGGCCATGACGGTTCCCTCCGGAGTTTGGACCGGCGCCTCGGCCGGCCCATGCTTGGCGCAGCCGATGGTATAGATTTTTACTCCTTGTTCCTGCGCCACCTTGGCCGCGGTGATCGGGTCGACCAAACCCGTGTTGCTGCGCCCGTCGGTCATGAGGATGATGATCTTGCTTTTCGCGGTTCCGGCTTTCAGATGATTAAGCGCGGAGATGATGCCGTCGCCGATGGCTGTGCCGTCCGAACCGGTCATGCCCGGATAGAGGCCCGAAATCTGTGAATCCAGGGCCGAATAATCCGAGGTCAGCGGGCAGACGAGCTCGGGCGCCCCTCCGAACTGGATGGCGCCGATGAGGTCCGAAGTCCGGCGGGCGATGAAGCTGATGGCCGCCGCTTTCGCGGCCTGGATGCGCGACGGGGATAAGTCGATGGCGCTCATCGAAGTTGAGGTGTCCATCGCGAGCATGATGTCGATGCCTTCGCCCGAGCCGTGCAGCCGCTCCAGGATTTTTTCCGGGCGGGCCAGGGCGAGGACGATGAGGGCGAGAGCGGCGAGGATGAGTACTGGAGAATGCAGGGCCGCGGCGCGGGTCTTCAGGGACGGTTTTGCTTCGGATAGAGCGGAATTTTCAGGCAGCGGCCAATTGGCTTCCCGTGGGCCGCGCGAACGGAAATAAAGCCATGCGGCCGCGGCGATGAGCGCCAAGAGCAGCAGGAACAGCGGGCTTCCCAGGCTCATGCTTTTGTCCTGGCCGGTTCATGAGGCGCGTCCGGCGCGGGCTGCGGCGTCGTGTCCCTGACGATCTGGATGGCCGCCACGATGTCGGAGGGCCCCCATTCCGGGTCCGGAGAGATTTTGGCGAACTTGATGAGATCGGCGCGATCGAGAACGCCTTTAGCCTTGGCCGAAAGGCCGCGGCTGGGGTCTTCCCGGCGCAGGGCGCGGGAAATCTCCGCGGTGGTCATCTGCGGCGCGGCGAAGCCGAAGCGTCTTTCAAGGTAGCGCTTCAAGATGTCGGTCAGCGCGCTGTAAAAATCCTTGTGCCGGCCCAGTTCCCATAATCCGGATTTCTGCAGGGCGCCGAGCTCCGACTCCGCGATGACTTCGGGCGGGCGCGAATCGGCGGCCGGACTGCTCGCGGCGCCGCTTCCTGTTTTTTTCGAAAGCTTGCGATAAAGCGCGTAGCCGGCGGCGAGGAGGGCGGCGAGGAGAAGCCACGGCCAGAGAGGCGGCCTGGCGGACCGCGGCGCCTTGATGTCCCTTGGTTCGGCGTCCTTGGGCAAAGAAGGCTCCGCCACGGTTATTGGGATTAAAGGACTTTGGAATTGCGGTGTCCCTGCGGGAGGCGCGCAGGTCAGAAAAACGGATATCTTCCCCACGGCAAGAGGCAGGATGCGCGCGGAAAAAGGCTGTAGGCGTTCGCTGCCTTGCACGACGGATTTCCCGAAGCGGGCGTCGGCGACGGCGTAGGCGGCGTCCGTCGAGGCGGAAAGATCGAACGCGAGATCTTTTGGAAAATCGGACGCGACAGTGCCGGAAATCGCGAAGGGCACGCCCAATTGGGCCTGCGCGGTGGATGGGTTTATGCTCCAGCGCACATCCTGCGCCGCCGCGGGACGGCCGAGCGCGGCCAGGAGCGTGAGCGCGGCGATCATCGCCGAAGCCTCTTGGCCCGCCGGCGGAAGAACTGCACCACGGGATCAATGTAAGATGACTCGGTGTTGATTCGGATGGCGTCGAGTCCCGACTGGCTGAAGATGGCGGATAAGCGCGCCAGCCGCTCCTCCTCCTTCTTGCGATAGGCGAGCAGTCCGGCTTTTTGGGAGGCGTCGATGAGAAAGCGCCTGCCGGATTCGGGATCTTGCACGCGGAGAAACGCGCCCGCGCGGGGAAGCGACGCTTCCTTGGGATCGGAGATTAGGATGGGGATGACGTCGTGCTTGAGCGCGGTCAGGCGCAGGGATTTCTCAAAGCCCGCGTCCCGGAAGTCGGAAATGAGGAAGAGGATGGCGCGCCTTTTGAGCACGCGGTTAATGGTGTCAAGCGCGGAGGCGATTCTGGTTCCTTTTCCCTTCGGCTCGTAGGCCAGGACGTCGCGGATGAGATGCAGGATATGCGTGCGGCCTTTTTTGGGCGGCACGTATTCCTCGACTGAGTCGGTGAACAGGAAAAGCCCGACCTTGTCGTTGTTCTGCAGGGCCGAAAAGGCGAGGATGGCGGAGAGCTCCGCGGCGATTTCTTTCTTAAGGTTCTGTCCGCTGCCGAAGAATTGCGATCCGGAAAGATCGCAGGCCACCACGGCGGTCAGCTCCCGCTCCTCGGAGTAGCGGCGGATGTGGAGGCGGCCCGTGCGCGCGGTCACGTTCCAGTCGATGGAGCGCACGTCGTCGCCCGGCGCGTACTCGCGCACTTCCGCGAACTCCATGCCGCGCCCCTTGAAGACGCTTAGGTATTCCCCCGCGAAGGTTTCCGCGACGAGGCGCCCGGTGAGGATTTCAATCCGCCGGACTTTGGCCAGAATTTCCGGAGCGATCACGGTGGCGCGGCTCCAGGCCTTTAGGGAACCTCCACCGCTTCGAAAAGCGAGCGGATGACGGTCTCGGAAGTGACGTTCTCCGCCTCCGCCTCGTAGCTGACCATGATGCGATGGCGCAGCACGTCCGGCCCGATCGACTTGACGTCCTCAGGGGTGACGTAGCCGCGGCCGTTCAAGAACGCATAGGCCTTGGCCGCTTGCGCCAGAAAGATGGTCGCGCGGGGGCTCGCCCCGTAGGCGATGTGGGACTTGTGGGCTTCGAGCCGGTAGCTTTTGGGATCGCGG